>JARLGT010000112.1 GCA_031292615.1 Coriobacteriia bacterium
CCTCGGCGCGTTCGAGCTCGGCGAGGATGCGCTCGGTGTTTTGGACGAGCAGCAGGCCCGCATCGGTGAGGCGAACGCCACGCCCGCGCCGCTCGAGGAGCGGAGTGCCAGCCTCCCGCTCGAGCACAGCCATCTGTTGAGAGACGGCGGACGGCGTCATGAACAGCGCTTCGGCCGCCGCGGCGATGGTTCCGCGCGACGCGACCTCACGCAGCATGCGGAGTCGGTTGACGTTCAACATGTAGTACAGCTTACGTTATACGTAAGACACCGACAATTGTTCTTCACCATCATGGGGCCGAAGATACAGATAGAAGGAACGCGACCACAAGAACGGTCGCTTTGAAGGAGGCGTTCGACATGTTTGACAGCTTCAGCGAAGGCAACGTTTTCTATGGTCGCACGGCAGCTCTCATGGGTGCGATCGTCGCCCTGGCCGTTCTGGTCCACTTCATCTAGTCCCCCTTGCATGGTGTCGGCCATCCCCCGACACCATAGCCCCGCAAAGTAAGCGCCCCGGATCCCCCTCCAGGGCGCTTATGCGTTTCTAGACAAGCAGAATGCTATTGGAACCGGGTGGCGCCGCCCACCTACCGCTCCCAACGGGGACTAGGCCGCGCCGTCACTCTCCGCTGAGAAGTATCCACCTCCTGGAATCGGCGAGTTGGGCGTACCGGCGGGAGGTGGCGTAAGGCCGAGAAGCGGCCAGAGGCGCTCGCGAACGGTGTCCATCCGGTCGCGGTTGTCGCCGTTTGGCTCGACAACATCGTGCGTTAGCCCAAGCGAGTCTTCGAGGACGGCCGTGTCGACTTCCTCGGCGAGATCGCGGAACAGCTCATCGGTCAGTTTGCGCGCCACGTCGCTTCGCACCGCGATGTCGTGGTCGTTGATGACCAGCAGGATGCGCTCGGCGCGGTTGTCTCGGCGAGCAGAGTCGTGGGCGAGCTGCCGACGCAGGGCGATCATCGCGGCGATCGCCTTGAGCGAGAACTTGGGGTACGCCCACGTGCCTCGGACCTCCGCCTCGCGCTTGGCGGGGTTCCACCAGCTGTACACGTCGGGGAGCGCACGCATCGCGGCGTCAAACGGCGCATCGACCCACTCGGGGATTGCGTTGGGCTGGAAGAACGGCGCAATCAGAATCGCTTCAGCGACCTCGGTGCGATTCCTCGCAGCGTACGCGGCGAGCAGCCCTCCCAGAGAGAGCCCCACCACTCGAAGCCGGCCACCCAGTCCGGCTGCAGCGTCGACCGCGCGATCGGTGAACTCGGCCAGCACTTCCGGCGTGAGCTGGCTCATCTCGCGGTTGAGCGGGTCCTTCAGGCCGTGGAACGGGACGCGCGGCACGAGCACGTTGTAACCCGCAGCGTAGTAGGCGGCCGACACCTCGCGCCACTGCGCCGGCGAGTTGGTGAAGCCGTGCATAAGGAGCGCGACTTCAGCGGTCGGGGCGTCGTGCAGCAGCGCCCGTGTGGCACTCGCCGCAACGATCGAGTCGTCATCGAGCGCGCGCAACGCATCCACGCGGTCGAGCGACATCTGCCAGCTATCAGCCATCGATACTCCTCAAGGAAGCCGCCAACCCGGCGGAAGAGAGACCAGCACGTACAGAAGGTTCCCGAAACGCGTCAGGCGACGCAAGGCGCTATAGCATGATAGAGTGGTGGAGTGCGCGGCAGGCGCACCAGATTGCGACCACGAATCCGGAGGTTCTCGGCCATGCTTTCGATCGCCTTGCCAAAGGGCTCACTTGAGGAGCAGACGCTCCTGCTCTTCTCCCAGGCCGACCTCGAGGTCAAGAAGTCGGCACGCGAGTACAACCCGGTGATTGCCGATCCACGCGTGGGCAAGGTCAAGATCTTGCGCCCGCAGGAGATTCCAGGATACGTCCAGGACGGCTACTTCGACCTTGGGATCTCCGGCCACGACTGGGTGACGGAGTCGGGTGCCGACGTGGTCGAGGTCGCCGAACTGCCCTACGCCAAGACCGGCACCGGCTTCGTGAGCATGGTGCTGGCGGTGCCGCAGGAGTCGCCCGTCGAAAACGCGCGCCACATCGCGGCCGGCAGCCGCATAACGACGGAGTTCCCGCGCGTCACCAAGGCGTACTTTGAGGAGCTCGGCATCCCCGTGGAGGTCCACTTCAGCTACGGCGCCACCGAGGCCAAGGTTCCCGAGATGATGGATGCGCTCGTCGATCTCACCGAGACCGGCTCGACGCTTCGCCGCAACGGCCTGAAGATCGTCGACACGGTGCTGACGTCGACCACCCGGCTGCTGGCCAGCCATGCAGCTTGGAACGATCCCGCGAAGCGCCGCGAGATCGAAGAGATCCGCACACTGCTTCTTGGCGTGATCGAGGCGCGCGGGCGCGTGCTGCTCAACATGAACGTCCCATGCGACAAGCTGGACGACGTAATAGCCCAACTACCTGCGATGAAGCGTCCGACGGTTGCAAAGCTCTACGGATCGGACGACTATGAGATTTCCACGGTGGCCGACAAGAGCACTGTGAACGTCTTGATACCTGCACTCAAATCCGCTGGCGCTGAGGACATCCTTGAGATGCCGATCAGCAAGATCGTGCGCTAGGCGGGTTGCCGGATCCGCGTTGCGAAGAGGCCTCGGAGGCTGCCCAGCTTCCGAGGCCTCGCTCCATTCGGCGAGCGATAGCCATGCCGCACACGATGGCCCCGCCAGCGTCTCCGCTCGCGGGGCCATCGAGGAGCTGCGGGACTTGATGGGGCCTAATAGCCTTCACAGAGGAGCTCGTAGTAGGCCTGCGGGTGCTTGCAGGCCGGGCAGACCATCGGAGCCTCGGCGCCCTCGGCTACGTATCCGCAGTTGCGGCAGATCCACTTGGTGGGTGAGGACTTCTTGAAGACGCTTCCGCTGTTCACGTTGGCGAGCAGGCGGTTGTAGCGGTCCTCGTGATGCGCCTCAACCTCGGCGATCTGGCGGTAGGAGTCGGCCACGTCGAGAAAGCCTTCGGCCTGCGCCACGGCGGCGAACTCGGGATAGAGCGTGCCCCACTCCATCTTCTCGCCAGCGGCTGCGGCGGCAAGGTTCTCGGCGGTCGTGCCGATCTTGCCTGCCGGGTAGCTCGCCATGATCTCAAGGTCGCCGCCCTCGAGGTAGTTGAAGAAGACCTTGGCGTGCTCCTTTTCGTTGTCTGCGGTCTCGGTGAAGATCGCCGAGATCTGCTCGAAGCCTTCTTTCTTGGCAACGCTGGCGAAATACGTGTAGCGGTTGCGAGCCTGCGACTCGCCCGCGAATGACTTGAGCAGGTTCTGCTCGGTCTTGGTCCCCCTGATGCTGGCCATTGAGGCACTCCTTCCAGATGTGCGTTCGATAATCCTCCGTGGAATGGGTTTCCGTTCTGGTGGCCCACGAAACCCTATGATGATGGTAGTGAGTTGCACGTTTCCAGCTTCTACCAACACGACTTGATCGGAGAATCCCTTGAGTGACCCCATCTTCCCGGACAAGCCGCTGATTCCTTCTGCCGAAGAGCATGCGGCGCCCGACAAGCACGCATCAGGATCGGAATGGGTCGTTGTCCATCGCGGCGGCGCGGGCTCGAAGGCTCACGTCGAGGCGCTCGAGCATAAGCTCACCAAGGCGCACATCACGTCCCGGGTGGCGCACGACGACGAGCACCGAGTCATCCTCGAGGTTCAGCGCGACCAAGAGGAACAGGCTCTGACGGTTCTCGGCGACGTCAACACGCACGGTGCCGGTGAGGCGGCGCACCAGACTCGCGAGGAGCGCATCGAGGAGTCCGAGCACCTACACGGCGCGTTCGCTGCGACGAAGTCCAAGACGCTGATCTGGGTGCTCGTCTTCGCCGTGCTCTTGCTACTGGCTGGCTGGTACTTCGTCTACTGGCCGATGTTCCACCACTAGGCGGAGCCTAGCCGACCGCGTGCCACACGCCCGTGTGGTTCACGACGCTGAACTCGAGCAGTTCGCGCCCGAGCAAGTTGCGCAGGTAGCCCTTCACGGTCGTGACTGCGAGCCAGTAGCCGGCGGGATTGCTCGAGAGGCCCCGTTCCGCCGAGACCAGCTGGATGGCCTCCTCGGTGGTGCGGGGTTTCTTTAGTGCGACGAGCAGCAGCTCCTCGATCGCCCGAATCTGGTCGGCGTGGAAGGCGATATCCTTGATGGCGGCAGCACGATCGATGAGGTTGCCGTGGCCGGGGACGAGCCACTCGAAGTCGACGTCGCGAATCGCGTTGAGCGACTGGGCGACCATGTCGGGGTCGATCGCGTACGGCAAGCGATGTCGCTTCCACAGTTCGTGCTCGTAGAGGGCGTCGCCAGTGAAGAGAACCCCGTCGCGTGTCAGGAAGCCGTAGTGGCCCAGGGTGTGGCCGGGCAGTGCAACCGGCGTGGCTCGCTTGTCGCGCCACTGCTCGACTTCCGCGTCCACCGGGCACGGCGCGCCCATGAAGAGTTTGGTGACGAGCATGTCACCAGGCTTGGCCCAGCTGAACATGCCGCGGATGTTGATGTCGGGGTTCTCGACGAGCGCGGCATCGTCTCGGCCGGCAACGACGGTCGCGCCGCGGTCGCGTAGCTTCGAGCCGCACGCAAAGTGGTCGGCGTGGCCGTGGGTGATGGCCAGCCGGTCGATCTCGCAGCCGTCGTAGGCGCACTCCTCGGGACCCGTGTCGATGACGAGGCCCTCGATGAATCCCGAGTTGGTGAGCCCCGGCAGGTAGTAGGTGTCGCCAGCGATATGGGTCGCATCTTGCGGTACTTTGGAGTGCTGAATCATGCGCTTCACCTCGGGAGATAGTATGACACTCGACGGAGCACAGGCGGTGGAGGAGGGCAGCGCGAACGCTACCGCGCAGCGCCGGCCAAGCGCTGGTAGATCGCCTCGATGCGGTCGATGACCACGCCGGCCTGGAACTCGGCCTCGAAACGCGAGCGCGCGGCTGCGCCCATCTGCTTGCGGAGAGGTGCGTCGGCCGCGAGTCGCGACATCGCCTGCGCAAGCGCGAGCGCGTCGCCAGCCGGAACCAGCATCCCGGTGTCCCCGTCGACGATCTGGTCGAGCAGGCCGCCAAGCGCCGAGCCGACCACGGGCTTGGCCGCCGCCATCGCTTCGAACGTCACGGTGGGACACGCGTCGAGGCACAGCGACGGCATCGTCCCGAACATGCTGCGCCGCCACGCCTCGAGCACGAGGTCGTGCGGCCACGGACCGACAGAGATTGCGCCAGGCGGCAGCGCTGTGCGAACTGACTCGGCGATGCGGCCGATCAAGACGAGCGGCGGCGGTGAGGGCATGCTGCGGTACGCCTTGAAGAGCACGTCGACACCTTTGTCGGCGACCACATCACCCACCTGCAGGATGAAAGGTTCCGCGGGAAGCTCGGCGAGGCGGGGGTCGGCACAGGGCAACTGCGGCGTCGCGTCCTCGGCGAAGTTGGGGACGACCTCGAAGGGCAGGCCGTCGGCCGCGAGGTGGTTGGAGTCGGCGACAGCGCTGCTCACCGGCAGGAAGAGATCGGTCTCTCGGGCTTCGGCGCCGCGCGCGAGGCGGTTGCCGAGATAGGTCACGGTGCCCTTCGCCGCGCCGAACTGCACGGCGCAACACGACAGGCAGCGACCGAACGTGGGGCCAGTGCATAGCTCCTGCCCGCGAAACATCATGCGGCCCTGCGTACAGATTCGCCCCGAGTCGTGCAGCGACACCACGTATGGCGCGCCGATCTCTCGCTTGAGCGGCACGTACGAGCGGCCCAGCCAGTTGTGTGCGTGAACGACATCCGGCTCGAAGTCGCGCGCGAGGCGTCGCAAACCGCCGACCAGCTCGGGGTCGGCGAGCGGGATGGCGTGTCGCCGCTCCGTCGCGTGCAGGAATCCGATGCGCTGCACCGCGCCCTGCAGCGAGTGGACGTGCACGCCCTCGTCGAGGCGCTCGCCGGGCTTCTCGGCGGCGGTCGCGAGCGTTGCGACGGCGACCTCGTGTCCGCGCACGACCAGGCCGCGCGCGAGCGTCTGCACGTGCACCTCGATGCCGCCGATGATGGGCGGGTAGAACTGGGCGAGCAGCAGGATGCGCAGCTCCGTGCGCTGGGATGCGACGGGCTGGGGCGTGGATGCGCTGGCGGCTCGGCTCGGCGCGGTCATCGCGTTGCCCAGACCGAGATGCTGCGCTTGGAGACTGCGCTGGTGGCATCCACAAGCTCGCCCGTGACGGGAGCGCTAGCTGTCAGCAGCGCCGAGCGCTTCACGACGAAGGTGCGCGTGGTGCCCGCTGGCAGGTAGAACTCTTGCCGAGAGATGAGCTGGCCTTGCTGCGCGATTGTGAGCGTGTAGCGGTGCGACGTGGCGTCCACGTTGTGCGTGCCGATGCTCAGGCTCCCGTCGGCGTTGTTCGGCAGCCCCCAGAGTTGGACGGTCTGAGTGGCCTCGGCGGTCGTGTCGAACGGGATTGCGAGTAAGCCGACGAACAGGACGCACCCCAGAAGCGCAGCCGCGCCCCAAGCCAGGCGACGGCCGGGATGACGCCGACCGGGCACCTTGCCGCGAGGCAGCTCGTCGGTGTTGCGCAGGCTAGCCACTACCAGCGCGACCAGCGTCGCTGCTGCAATCCCGACGATCGTTCCGTGCTCGTAGAGGCCAACGGTGGTGGCCAGACCCGCGCACACGAGCATGGTGATCGAGATGCTCGTGCCAACCGCCAGCACGAACCATTCGGCAACGCCCAGACGGCCTTCGGGATCGACGTAGAGCATGACAGCGTGGCCGGGCAACAGCAGCACGAAGGGGACTCCGACGATAACGCGTAACCACACCACTGAGTCGCCAACGGTCAGCAGAAGTGCCGCGCAGGCGACGGCAACGAGGGCAATGATGATGGCGGTCCGGTCCCGGTTCATCTCAGCAGTCCCTGCACGGCGAAGAGCTCGACGTTACCGCTATCAAAGACCTTGCTCGCCTTGGGCATCGTGTCGAACTTGTTGACTGTCTCGCTGCTCACTGATGAGCCGTAGTCCACGACCTGCTTCTCCCAAGGCTCGTAGATGAAGCCCTTGAGCGGTGCGGCTCCAGCAATCCTCCGGTCCACAACTACGTACTCGACGCGGCCGTCTCGGACGACCTGCCGAGCACCTGCGCCGAACCCCGGCGACAGGAACAGCTCGGAGACCGAGACGTTGTCGGCCTGCGAGACCATCTCCTGTCGGCCAAGGCTGCCCGACAGCACGCCGCTTGCGGAGTCAGCAGCGATCCTGTGCCCTGCGCCCAGCGTTGTGGCTTCCCAGTTCGCCGCAGCGACCGACTCGATGTCGTAGGGTACCTCGGCGACTCCAGGGCTGTAGACCGAGGGCTGCCGAGTAACGGGCGACGTTCCCGCGACAATGCCCCCAGCGAAGATGACAGTAGCGACCACAACGACGGCAAGCGCCCCCAATCGGTTGGCGCGGATGTAGCGCGCGACCAGCGGCTCGAGGCCGGCGGCTATCGCGAAGGCGAGTGGCACGTAGACAAATGCTGTCGCCCTGGACGCCACGTCCCAGCCGCTCTGCGTGAGGCGCAGCGCCAGAATCACTGGGTAGCCCAGTGCCCCGATGGCGAGGGCGTGCGACAGAACGTTGGAGTGGCGCCGCTCCCACAGGTACTTCATGCCGATGGGGATCAGCACCAGGATCAGGAGCACCGAACCGATGCCGATCGCGCGCTCGAGGAGCGGCGCGGTGTGTCCAGCGGCCGACTGGAAGAGCTGTCTGCTGGTGCCCTCATGGTGAATGATGCGGACGATCTCGGTGAACCCCGAGAGGATCTGTGGCGTCAGGTAAGAGATGGCGACCTCGGCGATGTTGAGCAGCCATACTAGCACGGCCACCACGCCCACTATCGGCACCCAGCCGCTGCCGGGAAGGTCGCTCAAGAAGACGCGCCGCTTGCGCGAGCGAGCGTCCGCGCGCTCGCCGGGCTCCTGCTTGCTGCGCTTGCGTTGTGCGCTCCACAGCGACGCTAGCGTCCAAAGCACGAGCGCAGCCACCAGGATGAACGACGTGACGTGGTGGGTGATCACTACGGCGAGCAGCAGAAGAGCGCCCACGCCGTTGAGGCGTCGCCGGCGCGCGCCCTCCTCGAGCTGCGCCGCATGAAGCACGAATACGCACACGAGTGAGAGCCCCAGCGCAAGCGACTCGTAGGCGAACATCGAGTCGAAGTAGATGAACGCGGGACTCGCCATGTAGAGAAGCGCCGCAGGGGCGGCAAAGCGCGACGGCTGCGCCACACGCTCGAGCAAGAGGAAGATGGCTAGCACCGTGAGCAGCCGAGCCAGGCCGACCAGCAGCAGCCCGGCCTGCACGATCGTCAGTCCGGTCACGCGCACGAGTGCCGCGGTGACCAGCTCCATGCCGGGGTAGTACGGCGAGACCTCGAGCAGCGAGTTGTGGGTGAACAGGCGGCCGGTGGTCAGAATGTTGTCGGCGGTGCGAAAGTGGAGCAGCTCGTCGTAGCCCCACAGCATCCCCGGCGCATACGTCAGCTTCACCGCGTAGAGTGCGAGCGCGACGAGCACCAGGATGAAGATGGCCTCGGTTCGCGAGACTCGCACGAAGAACAGCGTGGCTGCCGCCGGCGCGAAGATCGCCAGCACGCCCAGCCACCAAAGCGGCGTGGTGCCCAGCGCGCCCTGACGTGCGAGCGCGTCGGCAATCGCGACGCACGCCACTCCGAGCACGGCCATCAGTGCCGGCGCCGTGACCCGCGACCAGCGCAGCGAGCCCGACACCCACGTGATGCCGGCCTCTGCCTCGGCAGTGAAATCGTCAAGCGAGTCGGAGTGAAGCCACATGGTCACTCCCCCTGCGCGCTTGCTGCAACGCGCGCACCCTCGGCGAGCGGCTCGGGCGAAAGGACGTCGCGGTACACGCCGAGAATGCGCTCGGTACACGCCTGCCATGTCGGTGCCGAGATGTGGGGGACGGGCCGAGGATTGCGCAGCTCGGCGACGATTGTCTCGGCAAGCGCGGCGGTGGTGGCGTCGAGCGGGATGGCGCGCGCCACGCCGGAGCGGGCGAGTTCGGCGAGGCCGGAGGTGTCGGCGACGAGCGCCGGGCGACCCAGGCCGAGCGCCTCGATGACTGCGAGGGGGTGCGTCTCGAACTCGCTCATCAGCACGAACAGCGACGAGCCAGCCAGCGCGGCCGCCATCGCCCCGCGGTCCGACGGCGGGATCGCGCCGATCGTCACGTTGTCGCCCAGACCCAGCCGCTGCACGAGCGCCTCGAGTTCGGGCTGGTAGGGGCCGGTGCCGATGACGCGCAACTTCCCGTCGGGCAACTCGCGCAGGACTGCCGGCATCGCCTCGATCACGCGATGATGCCCCTTGTATCGCTCGAGCCGACCCACCGAGACGATCGTATTGGGGCTGGCGGCACGCAGGCGCTCGCCTTCCTCGGCACCTATCGCGGGGAGGTCGGAGCCGTTGGGAATGACCGCGATGCGCTCGCGTGGTACCTTCAGCGCCGCCGAGAACCGCTCGGCCTCGAACTCCGCCACGGCGATGAGGCGCCGGGCGCGCACGAGTAGAGGCCGCAGGACCGCCCACTGGGCGCCACGCAGCGATTCGCGCATGCGCGACGAGTGACCGCCGCCGTGGAAGGTCAGCACGTAGGGGATGCACGCTCGCAGTGCTGCCAGCATGGCGATCGGGGCGACCGTCGTGTGGTACGACTGGATGTGGACGATGTCCCATTCGCCGCCGACGATCGTCCCGTAGATGGCGGGAGCGAAGTAGTAGTCGCGGTTGCGAGGCCATGCGCGAACGCGCGCGACCCGCACGCCATCGACGAGTTCGGTCGCGGGCAGCTCGCCCGTCGTATCGGTGGTCAGGACCGTCACGTCGGCGTCGACCGCCATCAGCCGCGCGACCTGCGCGACGTGGTGCTCCACGCCGCCGACCTGCGGGAAGTAGCGCGGCGTGACCATCAGGACGCGGAGGCGCGGCAGGGTAAGCTCGGCGACGGCGGCGCTCGCCAGCGTTGCGGCCGCTGGGGCAGCGAGCGCCGGTGCTGACGCCGGCGGTGATCCGGCTCCCGCAACCAGCCCGGCGACGTACCCTGCGCCGGCGTAGGCGAGACCGGCCACGAGCGTTCCAGCGCGGGCGAAGCCTGTTGAGTCGCCGCCAAAGAACGCGAGCAGGGCGCGGCCGACACCGGCGGGAATCGTGACCATCGTGTGCCGGCGTTCGGAGGAGAGGCCGTCGTGCGAGCCGACCAAACGGCTGAGGTGCGCCTTGGAGAGGCCCTCGCCATAGCAGCGATCGCGGAAGTAGCGCCAAGTCGCGCGGGACGCCGGTACGCGATGCTCTACTCGGGCGCACGACGCGTAGATGAAGACGCCGCCGGGGTAGAGCTGCGACGCGCGAATACAAGCGCCTGTCTCCTCGGCACCGGTGGCTTGGATGCCCGTACGGCCGAGTTCGGGGCTAAAGCCTCCGGCGGCAATGAGCACCTCGCGTCGGAACGACATGTTCGCGCCGATGAGGTTGCGAACGCGCGAGCCCTCGAGCATTCCTCGATAGGTGCAGCCCAGCACCCAGTCGTACTCCTCCGGGAACCAGCCGGGGCGCGCGCTCTCCCACATCGGAGCGATGTGTCCGCCCACGCCCAGTACGTTGTCCGCCGAGTAGCCTGTCGCCAGCTCGGCAAGCCATGTGGGGGCGGCGACCGCGTCGTCGTCGAGAAACGCGACGATGTCGCCGGTCGCGAGCGAAACTGCGGTGTTGCGGGCGCCGGAAAGCCCCTTGGGCCCGTCGTTGGGCACGACCGTGGCCTTGGGGAAGGTGTCGCGCGCGCGGGCGAGGAGCTCGTCGTTGTAGTCGATTGCGACGATTAGCTGCGACGGGGCGAGCGTCTGATCGCGGACAGACTGAACCGCTGCGAGCAGATCGCTCCAGCGGTTCAGCGTGTATGCGCAAATGATGACCGAGATGTCCGCGCAGTTTGTGCGCACTGTCTTTCCGCCAGTCAGCTGAAGCCGATTCGCATCAGCATCATACGCTGAGCGGGAGTTCGTCAGCAGGGCGGTTCGGCCTCGGGAGCCCGGATGCCGGCGATCTGCGCGACCGGCGGCACGTACCGGCGTTGGCGCTGGCGGAAGATCTCCATGAGCACGCGCCACCCGTCCGTCAGTGGAACGAGATGCGCGACGCCGCCAACGCGCGGCTGCTCGAAGCTGGCGACCTCGACGACTCGCAAGTTCGTGATCGCCGCCCGCAAGTTCATCTCGGTCTCGATCTCAAAGCCAGTGGATCGCAGGTCGAGCGTCTTGAGTTCTCGGCGCCAGAAGCCCGTGAAGCCGTAGCAAAGATCGGTGTACTTGGTGCCAAACAGCGCGCGAGCGAGCAGCATCAGGCCGAGGTTGCCCATTCTGCGCGTGAACGTCATATCGTCGGTGCCGCCGCCGGGGATGAAACGCGAGCCCTTGCAGTAGTCGGCACCCGAGAGCAGGGCTCCGACGAATGCGGGAATCTCGCGAGGGTCGGTCGACCCGTCCGCATCGATCGCGATAACGATGTCGCCGCTCGTGGCTTCGAAGCCGGCTCGCAGCGCATCGCCCTTGCCACGACCAGGCTGGTACACGACGCGGATGTCGGGGCGCAAGGATTGGGCGATCTCGACGGTGCGGTCGATGGAGTTGCCATCGACCAGGATGACCTCATGAAGTCCGCCAGGGAGACGGCGCAGCACGTGACCGACGCTCTCTTCCTCGTTGAGCGCAGCGATGACGATGCTGACGCGCGGGGCGTCGTTGCTGTGGATGATGCTGAGCGAGCGTGGACCGCGCGGGCGACGCCGGCGCTCAAGCTCGGGCGGGTAACGCGTGGGGTCGAGAGCGAGATCTACCATCAGCCACCTCCGGTGTTCCCAGTCCTCGGCGGTTGTCGAGGCTGGCGACATCACTGTCACTAGGAACGGGCGGCTGGCTACGACTGAAATACAAAGACCGGCCCGCGTTGCTGGGCCGGTCTCACCACTGACTCCCCGTCGGCCCCTCTGGTGACCGAATGCTACCGACGGATCGTAGTCTCCCTTTGCACGCTATTCACTTTTGCGGGTTTCCTAGGCGCCTTGGTATATGCCCGCTGGATAGTACTACTGCAACAATAGCAGCGGTCTTCAGGCTGTCTGTGACGAATATCACAATTGCCAAAATCGCATCTTGAACAGCGGATTCACTGCCTGCGGGCAAAAGGCGTGGCAGCCACGGCGTCACTAGTCGTCGGTGTCCGTCTGCTCTGCAGCTTGCTTTCGGGCAATCGCCTTGATGACGCGCTCGCGCAGGCCTTCGGGCAGAACGGCTCTGGCAAGGTGCACGGTTGCCTCGCCGGCAGCGAGTTTGACTTGCGCGGCCCTGCCCGCCAGCGTTCGGTTGAACACGCTGAGCCGCACGTTCTCGCGCTGTCCACTGCACCATGACGCCTTGTACGACTCGGTGCCTTCGAGGAAGTCGAACCGGGTGGCGCCGTCGAGGATTGACGCGTTCATCACGCCGACGCGCAGAGTGAGCCCCGGGCTGTCTTCGGCGTATCGGTAGTCGAACGAGCTCAGGTATCCCTGGACCGTGGCGCCCATGCGGTAGTTGTAGCTGACCGCGACCACCTCGTCCTCGTCCCTGAGCGTATACATCCGCAGGTAGCCAGCCGATTGGGCAGCGGCGACCATGCGCTCGTGGAAGCGGATGACGCGTGGATCGGCAAACGCGCCGGGATAGCCCTTGCCTTCCCAGCGAGCCTGATGGAAGCGCACGAGTGCGGCCTCGGCGGCGAGAGCGGCGTCAACGCTGTCGGCCACGGTCAGCCTGCGCGCTCCAGGCTTCTCGTCGAGCCAGCGTTCGGCTCCCCGAATCTGCTTGCGGATGCGCTTCTTGCGCTGTGCCGCGTACTCCTCTGCGGTCGACGGGAGGTCACAGTACGGGCAGACCGCCGAGACGGAACACGACGTGGTGAGGCCCGCCTCGGCAAACGCGTTCTGGAGCGCATCGACCGTGCTGGAGTCAGCGGGGATCTTGTCGAACTCGAGAACGTCCCAGTTCGCCCGCTCCTCGAGCAGCCTCGCAGCGAAGTGGGCGAGCGCGGTGTCGAGCCCGTCGGGCTCGGCGATGATGTCGAGATGGTTGGGCGTCAGGGTGCCGACGCCCATGAACGTCCATCGGCGGCCGCGGTCCTGCGCCGGGTCGGCGCAAAGCGGGAGTGCGGCAACCAGCCGATCGCCGTCCCAAGCTGTCAGCACGTGCAGCTCGACGAGGGGGGCCAGCTCCTCGAGCCAGGTCGAAAGCCAATCGAAGGTCAGAAAGACCGTGTGAATCGCCGAGGCGCCAAATGCGTCCCAATCATCGCGCAACTGCATGAAGCGCGCCGTGTCGGTGACCCACTCGAATCGCAGGTTGCTAGCTGTCGGCATCGGCTGCGACTTCCCCTCCTCGTCAGTCCAACGGGTCTGGTGCCCCTTCATGCGCACCGCACCGACCGCGCGCCGTGCCCACGATGAAGCCGAGTTCGCCTCGGCGCAAGCGTCACGCCGAGAACGGCGAGTGGGCCGACCTCGGCCACCAGTATCGCTCGCCGCCTTGCGTCGCGACATCGGAGCGGATAGCAGCCGCCATGCGATCGCGCGACGCAGCGACGTCGGCCGGTCGTGCCAGATGTCGTCCTACAACGGGGATGCGCGCCACGGCGATCTCGCGCAGCCGCTCTACCTCGGACGGGAAGAGCCCGCGAAGCTGCGAGACGTAGCACGCCACGGCGCCAATTCGCGCTTCGAGCTCCTCGGACGTGAGCGCGATGGTGTGCAGCGCGAATGCCTCCGAATCGCCCGGTCCGCTCGCCGAGACCCCCGGACGCGCGCTGTACGGATACTCGCTGTAGTAGACGATGCGCTCGGCGTCGACAATCTGCTCGGCGGCCTGGCGCACGAGCGTGTGGTCGACGTGACCGCCAGTCGATTCCGGGCAGAAGACGCGCGCCCCAGCGTTGGTGCCGAGGGCCGCCGCCTGGAGCGCGGCCACGAGCTGTGGCAAGAAGAGCTCGATGTCGCTGGCAGCGGGGGAGCTGAGCGGGTCGGCGTACAGGGGCTCGCCGGAAGCCGAACGCCGGTAGATCGCGTCGAGCATGCCGAGGCACTCAGCCTGCGCGCCGAGAAGCTGCATTGCCGCAGAGTCTTCGTCGCGTCGCGCCGCGAACGGCTGGTCGCCGACGTCCCACGACGCGTGCGCGCGGCGCGCGAGCGGTGAGAGCGGCTGGCCGGCGGGCTGATCGGCGGTGAAGACCGTCACGACCGTCACGCGCGCGCCCTCGCTCACCAGTCGCGCGATTGCACCCCCGCATGAAAGCGCGGCATCGTCGAGATGCGGGGAGAGGAAGATTACGTCGGCGGCAGTCACGCTGGTGCACCTGCCTCAGCTGGCTCGGGGCCGAACAGCACCTTGCGGGCATCGACCAGGCCGAACAGTGTGATGGCGGCCTCGCTGAGCATCCAGGCGAACGCAACGCCGTTGATGCCCAGCGGCTTGAGCAGCACGTAGGTAAGGCCCAGCAGCAGGACTGCGGCCATCACCTGCAGCCAGACGACCCGCCGAATCCGGCCGACGATGCGCAGGTAGGCGAGGTACCAGTTGTTGAAGATGATCAGCAAACTCGACAGGCACAGCCACCGCAGGAGCGTTGTTGCCTGGGCGGCGTACTCGGGGTGGAAGATGGTCAGGATGAGGGGAGCGCCAATCGCCAGGACTGCGGCCGCTGGGACGATGATCGAGGCGGTGTAGCGCAGGATGTGTCGGCTGTAGTGTCCGATGCGTGCCCGGTCGCCGGCCGCCTCGGCAGTAAACGAGTCGTTCATCGCGCTGATGAGCAGCGCGAGCGTAGTGGCGACGAACCACGCAGTCGCGAAGTAGGCGGTCGCGTCGGCACCCAGCACCGCCAGGATCATCAGCGGCAGAAAGCGCGACGCCGACTCGGCCACGAGCGATCCGATGTGGTCGCCGCCTGAGGACATCGCGACCTCGCGAACCGTGAGCGGCACGGCGCCCTCAGGGGCAGGCGAAAGGCGGCTCGTGCGCGTGTAGACGCCGAAGATCAGCCACGTGCACAAGATGATGACGATCGGCGTGGGCAGGAAGTAGGAGCCTACGATTCCCGTGTCGCCGATGAGCTTTACGCCAATCACCAACAGCCCGATCTTCGCGACGTTGTAGATGGTGTTCTCGAACAGCACCCACTTGGCTTGCCGCAATCCAATCAGCACCGCGTCTTGCAGGCGGAAGATCGACCACGCGACCGAGGCGAGGACCACCCACAGCGCAAGCATGGGTCCCGAGCCCAGGACGCCGCCCAGGGTCTTTGCCCCGCCCAGCGCCACAAACCCCACGCTCAGAATCACCGACGTAGCACCTACGGCCGCATACGACACGACGATCAGCCGGCGCGTTCGCATGCCCGCGCGAGGCAGGAATCGCGTCATCCCGCCGCCGAATCCCAGCTGAGCGATGCCCGAGATCAGGAGCAGCGTGGAGATGGCCGCCCAGCTCTGACCCACGACCCCAGTCTTGTACAGCCGGGCAGCGAGCACCCAATAGACGAATCCCAGTCCCGCCGAGAGGACTTGGTTGGCGACGAGCGCGTTGGCGTTGGCGTACAGCGGTTCGCGCGATAGATGTAGGAGTTCGCGGAGGCGGTCCATCATGCGGCGACTACCAGCGCGCCGAGGCCGGCGTGCACGGCATCGCGGAGTTCTCGGCCATGCGAAGCACCCCCTCGTCCGGATCGAAGCGCGCTCGGCGTGGGCGCAGGCGCGGGTGCATTATCGCATTCGCGTGCAGACTGCGTCGCGCACGCCGCTTAGCGACCGCGCTCCATCTCGAGCAGCGCGCGCTTGCGCTCGACTCCCCAGCGATAGCCGGTCAGCGAGCCGTCCGCGCCGATGACGCGGTGGCACGGCACGACCACGGCCGTGGGGTTGGCGCCGCAAGCGGCCGCAACGGCACGCGTCGCGGTGGGCCGACCGATCGCCGCGGCGAGCTGTGAGTAGGTGACGGTTTCGCCCGAGCGGATCTGCCGCAGCGCCGACCAGACCTGACGCTGGAAGACGGTGCCCCGCACGTCGAGCGGCAGCTCGGCAGCACGCGGCGAGCCCGGTTCGTCGATCAGCTCAACGACGGTTTCGACCCACGCCCGCACGTCCTCGCCCGCAGGCTCCACGTATGCTCGCGGGAAGCGGTGAGCGATGTCGGCGAGCAGCTCATCGTCGCTGTCGCCGAATGCGATGAGGCACACGCCTCGCGCGGTGGTCGCGACGACGAGCCGTCCCAGCGAGGTGTCGGCGAGTGTGTAGCCGATCGTCTCGCCCGGCGCCCCCTTGCGAGCGGCCGCCGGCGTCATGCCGAGCAGGTCGTCGGCGCGCTCGTAGACGCGGCTGCTCGACCCAAAGCCGCTGCGGTGAATCGCGCCGGCGACGTCGTGACCAGCAGCGAGCTGCTCGCGGAGGCGCTCGGCTCGGCGGGCGTCGGCGTATGCTTTTGGGGTGATGCCCACACTGGCCACGAACTCGCGCCGCAGATGCGACGCCGAGACGTGCGCAGTGGCGGCGAGCAGCTCGAGCGACGGCGCGCGCTCGCCAGCGTCGACGGCGGCGTCGATGGCGTTGGCCGATGCTGCGACGGCTGCTGCGATGGGGTCGGTGACGGTCACTCGAAGGCTCCTCGGCGGGTGCGGGCTTGCCACTTGCAGTCTAGGGCTGCCGCGAGGTGGGGCGCTATCCGATTCGTACCGAATTCGCCGATAACTCGGCACGCTCCTCGCTTTGTGTCCGCCAAGGAGAATTCCCAGGGCGCAATCCCGCTGCCCGCCGTCCAGAGGAGGTGATCCAGCAGTGCGAAGTAGCCACATCGCTGTGCTGGTCCTGACCGTTTCCGCTCACGCGGAGGTCGCGACCGCCTAGGACGGCGGCGTTCCGGGCGCAAACGCCTGCAACGCAATCGCAACCGAGTAATCGGACGAACGTCGCTGTTCGGCAGCGATGGGAGATGGGCCTCCGGAGATCATCCGGAGGCCTTCTCTTTTGTCACGCCAAGAGTGCGGCCAAAGTTGACCAGGGTACGTCACCAGCGGCAAGATCGCTCGCATCGAACGGCAGTGGGTGCCTTAGGTCGCTTAGCAGACTCCTGGCACCGAGCACGGGGCAGCCCGGTCGAACTCCGGCGTCTCGTCGAGCTTGCCGACCAGTTCGCTGCGGTCGAACTCCGCGTGCAGCAGACACGTGATGTCCTCGGCCATGGGGTCGCCGGTGCGTTGCCATGCCTTGGCTCGGCAGCCGCGGCAGATGCGCGAGTACTCGCACGCCTCCGGGGCGCAAACGCCCTGCGACTCCTGCTGGTCGAGCTTGTACAGCTCGCCGACGGCCTCCTGCAGGCTCATGTCGCGGGTGGTGCCGATCGTCCAGTCCTGAGCGAACTGGCAGGGCATGATGCCGCCCTCGGAGTTGATGTTCATATGGCCCTTGCCCACCGGACACGCCGAGATGACCTTGAGGCGCTCGAGGCCGTTGGAGACGTCGATGCCGCGCTCCACGAACTTCTCGGCGACGAAGGGGATGAAGCTGGGCATCGCGCCGATGTCCCACTCGAGCTTGGACTCCTCGGACAGGATGTCGTCGACGATGAAGTCGCCCAACTCGCGCCACTGCTCGGGAGTGATGCGACCGTCGTCTTCGCCCTCACTGCGGCCGGCCGTGATCAGGTCGCAGAAGTAGATGAGGCCCACGTCGAGGTCCTTGGCTTCTTGGATGAGGTCGTAGACGTAGGGCCACGTCGCCTTGCTGATCGCGGTCTTGATCGCGACTCCTACGCCCTCTTCGCGCAGGATATTGATCGCATCGATGACTCGGTCACGCGTGCCGGGGACGCCCACCATCGCGTCGTGGAACTCGGCAGGTCCGTAGAGCGACGTTGCGATCCAGTCGATGCCGTTGGCCTTGAGGCGCTTGGCGGCGTCGCGGTCCATGAGCGTGCAGTTGGTCGAAACGGTCACGCGGATGTTGTAGCTTCGCGCAAGCTCGAGGATCTCCCAGAAGTTCTTGCGCATCATTGGCTCGCCGCCCGAGAGGAACAGTGCCGGCAGCCCGCGCTCGCCCATCTGATGGACCAGCGCGATCGTCTCGTCGTCGGTGAGCTCGCTGGGGAGGCTGTGCGCATCGGCGGCCATGTAGCAGTGGTCGCACAGAAGGTTGCAACGGTTCGTGATGTTCCAGATGACGTCGCTGGGTCGCCCGAGCTTAAAGGCGGTGATCGCCTTGTTCTCCACGTCGGCGAGCGGACCCTTGAAGAAGAGCGAGCGCACGTGCGCCATTGGTGCCTCCTGCGGTGCCGGGTTCCGGCTTTCACATGAGCCGGGCGTGTGCGAAACACGCACTTCGCTCCCGTAGTATGCAACCCGCGCACCATCCGCGCACGTTGTAACTATTGTGTCCTAAGGATGATTCAGCCTTTTCTCGGCGCCGAGCGGGGCTTTTCGGCTTGGCGAAGCGCGGGTAGCTACTACCTTTGGAACTGACGCGTCGCCGAGAGGACCCGCCCCATGTCACCGCATCAGCGCCCGCAACTGAACTCGCTCGCAGACAGGGTCGACATCGCTCCTGGAGTCGCCATCAACCGGTTGGGGCTCGGCACGTACCGCTCGGACGAGGGTCCCGATGTCGAGGGCGAGATTCGCTACGGCCTGTCGCTGGGTTACCGCACGATCGACACGGCGGCACTCTACGGTAACGAGGGCAGCGTCGGGCGCATGGTGCGCGAGAGCGGCCTCGCCCGTGATGACGTGTTCGTGACCACCAAGCTGTGGAACACCGAGCAAGGCTACGATGCGGCGCTCGCGGCGTTCGACGAAAGCCTCGAGAGACTCGGCTTTGACTACGTTGACCTGTACCTCATCCACTGGCCGATTCCCGACAAGATGCGCGACACGTGGCGCGCCATGGAGGAGATCAAGGCTTCCGGTCGCGCGAAGGCGATCGGCGTCTGCAACTTCCTCGTTCACCATCTGGAGCAACTTCGCGAGCTCGCAACCGTCCCTCCGGCGCTCAATCAGTTCGAGCACCATCCTCGACTGCAGCAACCGCGCTTGGTCGACTACTGTCAGGGCAGTGGGATCACCGTCCAGGCGTGGGCCCCAATCATGCGTGGCCGAGTACTGCTGATTCCCGAACTCGTCCAGATCGCACAGTCCCACGGCAAGTCCCCGGCGCAGGTGTCGATTCGCTGGATTCTGCAGCGCGGGGTGACCACGATCCCGAAGTCCATCCACGAGCATCGAATCGCCGAGAACGCTGACGTCTACGATTTCGAGCTTACGGACGCCGAGATGGCTATCATTGAGTCGCTCGACCGAGGCGAGCGTATCGGCCCTGACCCCGATCGGTATGGCTAGGGGCCGTTTGCGCCACCGGACGTCTCGGCGAGAGGTGGAAGCGCGCGTGCGTTTCGACTGGCAGCCCAAGGAGGATTCAATGATGTCCGCAAAGCGCATCGCAGCACTCTCTGTAGCCGCGCTTCTCGCCGCAACGCTCCTGTTGTCGGGCTGTGTGAAGCCAACCATCACGCCGGCCGCGGTCACTCCGACGACCACAGCCCCAGGCGCTACTACAACGACCGAGTCGACTCAGACGAGCGTCGAGCCGACCTCGGCCACGCAGATCAACGCGACCGGCCCGATCACGACTCCGGCCGCTGGCAGCGCAACACGCCAAGCATTGCTTGACGCGGCACGCACGAAGCTAGCCACGACATCCACGTTCTATGTCCACCAGCTCTACGTCCAAGGCGATACCGCACTGGGCGATGTCGAACCGCTGGACGGCGCTTCGCTCGGGCGCGTCTTCGTGGCGTGGGAGAAGATCAGCGGTGTATGGAAGGCGGTCGGGGCTATCCGCTTTGGCACGGCCTCGGCCAATGCAGCCGCCACGTCGCGTGCGCTGCCCAGCTTCTCGCCTGAGCTCATCAGCAAGATCAACTGGAACCTCGCCGCCAAGCCGGTGACTACGACTTCAGGCTCGGCGACGAGTATGAAGGCGAGTCTCTCAACCGCAGCCAAGGCGTGGGCCAAGACCAACATGAACGGGACCGGGTCGCCCTACAACATCACGAGTGTCAAGGTCGCTCAGGATAGCAAGGGCGCATGGTGGGGCGTTGCTGTGGTGCAGCCGTCTCCGAGCTCGAACAGCAGCTTCGACCCGCTCACAGTGTGGGCGAAGTACTCGGGCGGCAACTGGACCGGCAAGATTCAGGATCCCGAGCCGCCCGCGCCCAGCACGTACTTCCCGAGTGCGGTCGTCTCGAAGCTGGGGTTGTAGGTGCTACGTAGGTCTGCCCCCAACGCTGCGATAAGCGCGGCCGCCCTCGTGGCGGTCGTGCTCGCGTTCGTCGCATTGGCGGGCTGCACATCCTCCGCTGCGCCGAGCCAGTCGACGTCGCAGACACCGGTCACCGCGCCCGTGGTGATCAGCGGCACGCTGCCCGGCGTCCAGGTCGTGGAGGTTTCGAAGCTGTCTAGGGCCGATCAGCAGGCAATCGCCGCGTGGGTCGCAGCAGGTGGCCCCGCCGACAAGGTCTCGACCCTGGCGACGGGCACCTACACTCCGGCGGTCGACGGTCACCTGCTCGTGGCCACCAAGGGCGTTGGCAGCCAGAACGGCATCGCGGTCTCAGAGGTCACCCTGCAGTTCGACCCCGACGGCACCAAGCAGCTCGGCGATTTCACAACCGCTCATCCGGGCGCGACGATCGCCGTCGTGGTTGGTGGCCGAGTCGTCATGACGGCGGACCCGGCGGACCCGATCACAGACGGCCAGATCGTGATCGACGGGTCGCGAGAGCTCATCGACTCGATCGCCAAGCAGATCGTCGTTGCCAAGTAGGCGCGGCGCGACTCGAGCTACAGGATGCCCGCGGCGTGCTGGTTGGTAGCCCACACAACGAGCGTGACGAGGTCGGGAATCGACTCGCGCAGCTTGGCGACGTCGGCTCGATGGGGAGCCGGAGCATCCGCAGGAACGGGCGGCGGTGTGGGCATGCCAGCTGGCGGCGCCTGCTGCTCGTAGACGACGGGCGTCCCGAGCACCATCGAGAGCACCGCCGCGCCTTGCTCCTCGGTCAGCTCGTCGCCAGCGATCTCAGTCGTGCGGCCAACCCACGTGTCCGGGTCGTAGAACGCCAACGCGATGAACCGGCCGATGTCGTCTGCGGCAATCCACTGGTGTACCGAGTCGGCCGGCATGAAGCCGGTCAGCTTGCCGGCGAGGATGCCGTCCCTCTGATGGAGCAGGTTCTCCATGAAGGTGACGGGCCGAAAGATGGTCAGCGGCATTCCGAGCGCGTGCAGGTAGGCTTCGATCTCGACCTTGCCTGCCACCCACGGGAGAACCGACGGGCGATCGGCGCCGATGACCGAGCTCTGCACGAAGTGCCGCACTCCCGCGGCCATGGCGGCGTCGGCAAGGTTCTTTGCCTCGGCGACTTCCTGCTCGACACCGACCGGGGTCTGCAGGCTGTAGACTCCGTAGGCCCCGGCGACGGCAGCATCAAGGGACGCGCGATCCGTCAGGTCGCCCGGCACGAGTTCCACGCCGGTAGCTGCTAGCGCCCGAGCGGCGGGCTTCTGCGGGTCGCGCACCAACGCGCGCACCTTCCAACCGTCAGCAAGCAGGTGACGGGCCGCAGCGCCGCCCTGGTGACCGGTTGCGCCCGTCACGAGGATGGTCTGATCGTTTCGTGCCATGAGAACCTCCTGAAATGAGACTGCCTGACCATTCTTACCCGCCCCACCCCGTTGGCGAGTCGGACAAAGACGGCCGTTTCTTCTCAGGATTTGACCAAAGTCATAGGTCGTCCTCGTGAGGCGGCGGATTCTTAGCCTCAGGAATCGACCCCATGCCTGGGAGCAAGCCATGTCGCAAGCCGCACTCTCAACCAGCACGCCCGTCGGTGTCGTCGCCGAGCGAAGCGCGATCGAGCAGCCGACGTCCGCCGCTGAGGCAGTCGCCATCGCCGAGCCGGACACGCCACCCGTGATGGACACATACAGCCTCGTGTACGCGTTCTCGTGGGCGTTTCTCATTCCGGGGCTGGCGCTGCTCAACACGCAGCCATTTCGCACCTACGACTTCGCCTACGTGACCTACGTGACACTGCCGTTCGTACTCGGGGTGGTCGCCACGTTCCTCACCGACAGCCGCGACCGCGGGCTGCCGCTCGCGCTGCGAATCGGGATTCTCACACCACTAGCGTTGGTGACTGGAACCGGAGTGCTGTGGACACTCGCACTGACCACCATGCCGATCAGCCCCTACCTCGAGCCACAGAACTACGTGTACACGACGCCCATCTTCGTGGCGCTACTCTTCGCGATCGCCGGGCCGCTCGCATGGTCGGTCTGGCGCCGAGCAACCCGTGGCATCACGTGGCAGTCTGCGGTGCAGCTCCTCGTGCTGATTGTCGCGATCGTCTCGGTGATCTGGGTCGGCTACATGATGTTCCAGCCCGACAATGCGCTGCGCAGCTTCGCGCGCAAGGACATCACCATCTACGTGACGGGATCGCTGATGTGGTACCTGCCGTCGTTCGGCTTCGCCGCTGGCGTCTGGCGCAAGCTCGGCCTCGTCTAGCCCGGTGCGGCCGTGAGGCGCTCGCCGTCGAAGTGCCGCAACACCAGCAGCGCCCGAAGGGTCAGCCACTTGCTTGGCTGGCCCTTCTTCTCTACGTCGGCGAGCATCTTGCCGTTGAAGGAGTTGCGCAGCACCCAGCGCAGCTCGGAATCGGCCCCGTCGCGCACGAGTGCCAGCGCCGGCTCGTACTCGGGTCGCATTGGCTCGCCCACGGCTGCAAGCGCGGCGAGGGACTCGAGCGCGTCGGAGTTGTAAGAGAGGGGGAAGCCGAACTTCAGCCAGCCAGGCTTCTCCGTGTAGACGAGCGGCCCGTGCTCGGCGAGCCACTGCTGGCGCACAGTCGGCAGCTCGGCGGGCCTGTGCTTGCCGGCTACATCCAGGTAGGCACGCGACCCCTCGGGCAGGCAGCGAAAGATCTCGCGGGCTCGCAGCACTCGCACGCACTCGTCGCGCATCGCTTCGGCTCCGTCGGGCCACAACTCGCGCGGCACCTCGCTCAGGAAGAGCAGCAGCTTGGGCGCGAGCATGTGACAGTAGCCGTTGAGCGTGTACGCCTCTCGGCGACCGCATGCCAGGTGGCCGGCATCGCGAGCATCAGCGGCGACACGCGCGAGAGCTCGGACCACGCGCTCGTCGCGCGCCCAACCCGTGCGGGCAAGTGCCCGGCCGACGTTCGCGGTCAGGCAAGGAATCGCACCTGCGGGCTTGCCGCTGACGCTCCACGCGCCGTCGTCGAGCTGCCGCGAGAACGCGTGCTCGGCAAGTTCGGTTGCCCGCGGGTCGTTCCCATCGGCCCACAGCTCGCCGAGGAAGTGGACCTGCCAAAGCGGGCCGCGGTACTTCTGGTAGTCCCACACAGGCGCGGTAGGATCGAGAAGCGACGACGCGCTCTTGAGGATGGTCGCCACCGGCTCGTACTCGTTGCGACGAGCCCACAACTCGTCGAGCTCCCGCGACGGC
>JARLGT010000113.1 GCA_031292615.1 Coriobacteriia bacterium
CGGGTTGTGGGAATCGCGCGCGGCGACGTCGGCGCACCGACGGCCTTCACAACACGGGACTTCCTCGACGGAGCTCTCAATGCCGGCGGGGCCGTCGAAGAGCTGCAAGTCACGACCGAACGACACGATGTTGTATCCCAGGCGACCACGGCGCGCAAGCTGACCGACGCCTTCGCAGCGCGGCAGATTCGCGTCATCGAGACGGACACGCAGAACCAGACGAAGACTCTGATTAGCGACTCGCTGAGCATCCTCGTCGTGTTCCTGGGCATCTTGGCCGCCCTGCTCGCTTGCGTTGGGGGAATCGGCCTCTCCGGCACGATGAGCATCAACGTGCTCGAATCGACCCGTGAGATCGGAGTCATGCGGGCTGTCGGGGCCTCCAACAAGTCGATCTACCAAATATTCATCACCGAGGGTGTGATAGTCGGCGTCGCCTCGTGGGCCATAGGATCCGCGCTGAGCTTCCCGTTGTCCGAGTGGCTCACGGGCGCGCTTGCGAACGCCGTCGGATTCCCGCTTTCGTTCACGTTCTCCCCGGGCGGAGTCGCTCTCTGGCTCGCGCTCGTCGTTGCCATGTCGGCGCTCGCCAGCCTACTTCCAGCCGCTCGCGCAGCTCGGGTGAGCGTTGCGGAGGCGATTGCCTACGAGTAGGCAATCCCGACAGGGATTGCGGTGCCCCGATTGTGGGGACTTCTTCCGTGGAGGTAGCGACTCGTCGGTACAGTGCGATTGCGCATTTCGCGTTTCCGCAGCTCAGAGGCCTGCGGTTTCACCGATATTCCCGCAAGATCAGCCTGAGTCCAAATCGCGTTGCTACATCTGTTGCTACACGCGGCAGTTCGATGTGAGTCGAAATATAGCATCTGACCTGCGGTTTTAGGGTGGGCCATCTGCCACGCAGTTCAAACTTCTGATTGGGCGGGAGTTCTCCATCACGGTATTCGCCTGCCCCGTTGAGGCGTGGGCCATCACGGACGGCTTTGTGACGAAAGTGAGCCGAGCACCGCGGGTCTAGGTGGATGCCGCCGAGCGGCCGTTGCGCTGCCGTATCCAGTTGGCGAGCAGACGATCTAGGTCGAACTCATGCGTCTTCAGCCACTTGTCCAAGAACTTATGCAGCGGCAGCACGCTGATCATCTCGCCGGTTCTAAACTCAAGCACGCGCAGGCGGGCGTAGTCCGTGAACTCGCGATGCTGCAGGCACATCTCCTCGGTCAACAACTCCGGATACCTGACCTCCGTCATCAACGCCTCCTCGGCGGCGAAGTGGGTCAAGGTGAAGTCCATGAGTCGGTCGAGCACGTGCAGTACCTCGGACTCAGTTCCTGTCTCGATGCTCGCCAGTTCATCGAGAAGCCCTACTACCTCCCGGTGCTGACGGTCGATGAGCTCGTTGCCCGTCTCAAGAGACTCGTCCCACGTGCTCGCCATCAACGGCCTCCCTAGTCGGCTTCGGTCGGTACCTACGCGAACTAGGGGCCAACCACCCGTGGTGGTACGTCCATGAAGTCCCAGGCGTCGCGGTGTGGCCCGTTGCTCAAGCCACTCGCAAGACCGTGAGGTCAACGCAGGCGACGACTGGGACGACTCTCTCATTCCCGGAGAACTTGGCGAGTACGCACGGCCGGGCCATCGTGGACGGCTTTGTCACGAATGGGCAGGCCCCTCAGCCCGGGCATCGGTTCTCGTCCTCGCCCTGATCGGTCCCACACCCGAGCGAAGTGGGAAAGAACAGCAGGGTTAAGCGGATGTGAACCCGCGAAGAAGTGGTGAGGGTCGAAAGCCCCTCGAAACGTGAAGGATGGTGGTTCGCAAATGGGCAAGGTACTTCGTCAAGGGGCGCTCGCCGCACTGGCGATCGCGCTACTCATCGGCATCTTCGGCGCTCCGGCGACGGCGCTGGCAAAGAAGTTCAGCCCCGTCGGCGCGGTCTATGTCATGTCGAACAACACGACAAACACGGTCATGGTCTTCAAGCGCAACTCCAAGGGTGCCCTCAAGCCTTCGGGTAGCGTGAAGACCGGTGGCATGGGGAGTGGATCGGGGCTCGGATCGCAAGGGGCGCTCGCCTTTAGCGGCGATGGCAAGTACCTCCTCGCGGTCAACGCCGGCAGCGCCGACATCAGCGTGTTCATGATCGGGCGTTACGGTGATCTGAAGAAGGTCAACGAGGTGTCCTCGGAGGGCACGATGCCGGTATCGATCACCAGCCGTGGCCAGTGGGTCTATGTGCTGGACCGTGGGGGCAGCGGCAACATCGCCGGCTTCAGCATCAACAAGCACGGTCATCTGACCTTCTTGGCCGGCTCGATGCAGCATCTGAGCAACCTCGGTGTCGGTGCCTCGCCCGTTGCTCAGCAGATCTCGTTTAAGCCACGCTCGAACCTGATCGTGGTCACCGAGCTTTCGACCAACATGATCGACGTCTACGCCCTGGCCGCTGGCGGGGTCGCGGGCGCGCCGACGGTGCAGCTCTCCATTGGCACGGCGCCCTACGGATTCGGTTTTACGCACAGCGGCACGCTGATCGTGTCCAACGCAGCCAGCGCCACGCTGTCGTCGTACAAGGTCAGCGCCTCGACCCTCAGCGTCGTCAGCTCGGCTGTGCCCGACTTCCAGCTCGCGCCCTGCTGGGTCGTCGTGTCGCCCGATGGCACGCACGCCTACACGGCCGACGCGCACAGCAACGACATCTCGATCTACAACGTCAAGTCCAACGGCAAGATCTCGCTTGAGAAGTCAGCCGCCGTCAAGCCGAGCACACCGCTTGATCTGGCCATGACCGGCAACGGGAAGTTCCTGTATGCCTTGGCGACCGGCGCTCACAGGGTCGCTGCGTACGGGGTCAAGAAGCACGGTCTTCTCAAGGGTCTTGGTTCGGTCGGCCTGCTGCCCGCAAGCGCGACAGGACTGGTCGTCTGGTAGACACAAGCGCGACACGGCAATACGCGAGGCCCCGGAATTCCCGGGGCCTCGGCTTTCCAACACCGATCTTCGCAGCAGACAGAATCGGAGGCGCTTCGAGGGCCATCTGTCTCGCAGTCAGACTTCCGACTGGGCAGGGGTTCCTCTTCCGGCGCTCGGCATGGCCTGTCGAGCGGTTGAGCGAAGCGCCTAGGCCATCCTGGAGGGCTCCGCAGCCGCTTCAGCGCGCGGACCTAGGACTCGGGAGAACCCTTCGACGATCGAGGAAGCAGGCCCTCCCAGAGCAACGAGTTCACTTGGTCCAAGGCCTCCTCATGCGAGATCCCGACCTCGTCGAGTTCAGCGGGCCGGCCTAGCACCAGCCCCATTTGCCGAAATAGCATCGCAACGAAGCGCGTGTTGAATGCCTTGATC
>JARLGT010000114.1 GCA_031292615.1 Coriobacteriia bacterium
CGCCACCCGACAGCGCCGCTCGCCTCAACAGCGCGAACGGCGATCATCTTGGCAACCTGCACGGGCGAGAGAGTCCAAGAGGCACTGCCGTGAGTTATCCGGACGGGCTGAGCAATCATCGTCTCGACCACCAGCCGAGCGCGTTGTGCCGACGCATCGGTCACTCGAGCCGGCAGAATCGTGGCGTGCACGGGCACGATGCGGTTCTGCGAGGTGAAGGCCGCAAGTAGGTCAGCGGCCAGCCGCGAGCGGTCGACAGCGCTGCCGGCGGCGGAGCGTTTGGCCTGCACCGTCGTCCCCGAGAGCTGCACCGCGGCATCGCGCGCGGGCACGTCGACGACGCCTGTTATCTTGCTCATCGCCGCGTCCAGTTTCGCGGGCTCCGCGCTCGGCGATGCGGGAAGGCTTTCGCCGCCAAACCACGAGCTCCATCGTTGGTCGAGTGAGCCGATCGGCCCTCCACTCCGGCCGACTGCCATCGCACGCACAACGAGCTTGTCGCAGTCGAACGAGAGCCCGACGTCGGAGGCCTTCACCGGCCAGGAGTGTGCGCCATCACTGACCGTCACGGGGACTGCAACGAGTCTGGGGAGCTGTTGCTTGAGCGTATCCGCAGCGGCGGTAGGGGTCTTGCCGCCGATGTCGACACCCGCGACGGTCACCCCCGGGTGGACGCGACCAAAGCTCGTCGCGATTTCGACGCCTGAAACGAGAAGCAGCACGGCCGCCAAGCACGCAAGAACCCGAGTCGCGAAGCGCGACTTGCCAGCGGGCTGTCGTGCGCTGCTCGTACGACCTCGTCGGCTCGACGATTCCTGAGGCATCGAATCAAGCGAAGTATCTAATTGGCTCACCATGCGTTGCGCATCCCTCTGGTATGAATGCCACGCCATGGCGATCGGTTGACCGACATGGTTTCCGTGACGGGCTCCAAGTGCGAGACACGGGCTTACCGACCTCCACAACGGCTTCGCCGCCTAGGTCGCTTTACATGGGGACGAGTCGCCCCCGCCGGCTACCCGGCACGATCCGACGCCGCTCCCTTTCGGGACCAATCACGCTGCACGCGAACAACAGTTCAGAGGCCAAGAGGTGCCTCGGCGTCGAACGGGCATTCTATCGTCCCGCTTATGAGGGTTCGATGAGAGTCGGGTTTTAGTTCAGGGCACCGGCTTGGCGCGCGCGGCGAACGCAGGGCTCAGCCGCGTACGAAGAAGACGACGATCACCAGCGCTCCAAATGCTAGGCGGTACCACATGAAGATCGCGAACGAATTGCGCTTCACGTAGGCCAACATCCAACGCATCACGAACACCGACGAGATGGCGGCGGCGAGGAATCCGAGCAGCCAGTCGACGGAGAGCAGCGTGTGGACAGACTCGTGGCGCAGGCCGAACACCGCAGCACCACCGATGATGGGGGCCGCCGCCATGAAGGAGTACCGCGCGACGGACTCACGGTCGAAGCCGAGCAGTCGGCCGGCTGTCATCGTCGAGCCCGACCGCGAGACACCCGGGATGAGCGCGAGCGCCTGCGCAAGGCCCACCGTGAGCGCCTGCCACCAGTTCATCGTCTCGAGGGGCTCCTTGCGTGCGACGAACTTGTCTGCGGCCCAGAGCAGCACACCAAACCCCATGAGGCACACGCCGAGAAGCAGCGGTGCGTAGTGGAAGGTCGATGCGTCCAGACCGGTCCGCGTCGCACCGGCAATATCCGGCGTTGAAAGGAACTCGAGCTTCGCGTCGAACAGCACGCCGAAGATGGCGCCCGGAATCGAGGTCAGCAGAAGGAATCCGATGAACTTGCGTGCAAACCGCGGGCTCTTGAACACGTCGTGGTGCGTAGGGGTGTCCTCGCTCGGAGTACGGCCGAACGCTGCGAGGAACAGGTCGACCCAGTCGCGCCAGAGCGCAATGACGATGGCGACAAGGCTGCCTGCGTGCAGTGCGATGTCGAACGCGCTGCTCGAGAGCATCGGATCGCTTACGCCGAAGAGCCACGGAACTAGTTTGAGGTGCGCGGTCGAAGAAACCGGCAGGAACTCGGCGAGCCCCTGCACGACGCCGAGGATGATGGCCCAAAGATGGGTCACGAGACTTTACCTCCATGACTTGGCGGACAAATGTCGAGCATCCTGCGTGACAGGACCGTAGCGAACGGTGGCGGGGCGCCAGCCGGCTCGCGGGGTCAGTCCTATAGAATCGGCCGATTCGCATGAGAGAACGATGAGAGCGACTCAGGCGAAGACGTCCTCCCCCTGGATTCTCATCACCCGCTCGCTGCGACACGTCTGAATCCGATGGCTCCTCTCTCACGTTCCTCTCATCCCGTTCATGAGAAACAACACTCCGCGTTCAGAAACGAAACACCGATTCCAGGAGGACAACGGGTGAGTATCGATCCCAAGCTGAGACAGATGCTGAACAAGGTTCCAGAGGTCACAATCTTCTTCTGGATCATCAAGATCCTGTGCACGACCGTGGGCGAGACTGCCGCGGACTTTCTCAACGAGACGCTGCACTTCGGGCTGACCGGAACGTCCATCGTCGCCGGCGCACTGCTCGTCGTCGTGCTCTTCTTTCAATTCCGCGCGAAGAAGTACGTCCCCGGCATCTACTGGCTGGCCGTGGTCCTAATCAGCGTCGTAGGCACGCTGATAACCGACAACCTGACCGACGGTCTCGGCGTCTCGCTCGTTACCACGACCGCGGTCTTCGCCGTCCTGCTTACGCTGACGTTCATCGCTTGGTACGTGGTCGAGAAGACGCTGTCGGTCCACTCGATTCACACGACACGCCGAGAAGGCTTCTACTGGCTGACCATCCTGTTCACGTTCGCACTGGGAACTGCCGCCGGTGACCTCGTCGCCGAGAAGTACGACCTCGGCTACCTGACGTCGCTCTTCATTTTCGCCGGCCTGATCGCGGTGGTCACGGCAGCGCACTTCGCCATCAAGGCCATGCTGTCCGCGCAGCATCGGCACCAGTCGACCAACGCGGTCTTGGCGTTCTGGATGGCCTACATCCTGACCCGGCCGCTGGGCGCCTCCATCGGCGACTACCTGTCGCAGGCCAAGAGTGACGGTGGCTTGGGCCTCGGCACGACCGCAACGAGCTTCATCTTCCTGGGCGCCATCTTGCTTCTGGTCATCTATCTCACGCTCACCAAGAAGGACGAGATCCCCCTCGAAGTGGCGTTGGCCGAGGACGCCGCCCTCGAAGGCCAGTTGCCATTGGCCGCCGAGCCCGCCCTTGAAGCCGGCGCAACGCGCTAGCCGCGAGCCGCGGAACCTCGACAAGCCGATGAGCCCCGAACGGAGTTGGCCCATCGGCTTGTCGGCTACACTGCCCGAATCGTCCACTCTGAATCCAACGTGGGGTCATTCATGCGTAACCAGACGCGCCTGACCGCTGGCGCTCTCATCTCCAAAGTCCCGGAAGCCACTGTGTACTTCTGGATCACCAAGGTCCTGACCACCGGACTCGGTGAGACAACCTCCGACTTCCTGGCACACCGTATCGGGCCGCTACTCGCCGTCAGTCTCGCCGGTGTGGGCCTGCTCATCGCACTTGTCGCCCAGTTCCTCGTGCGCCGGTACGTGGCGGGCGTCTACTGGCTCGTCGTCGCGATGGTCAGCGTGTTCGGCACCATGGCCGCCGACGTTCTGCACGTGGGCCTCGGCGTCCCCTATCTCGTTTCGACCGCCTTCTTCATCGTCGCGCTGGCCGTGGTATTCGCAGCCTGGTATGCCGCCGAGAAGACCCTCTCCATCCACAGTATCTATACGCGGCGCCGCGAGGCCTTCTACTGGTCGATCGTGCTCATCACGTTCGCTCTGGGAACTGCGGCGGGAGACATGACCGCCATCACGCTGCATCTGGGTTACTTCGCGTCGGGCGTCCTGTTCGCGGTTCTGATCGCAGTCCCCGCGGTGGGCTATTGGAAGTTTGGCTTGAACGGCGTCTTCGCCTTCTGGTTCGCTTACGTGATGACGCGGCCCCTCGGCGCATCGTTCGCCGACTGGCTTGCGGTTCCAACAAGCCGAGGCGGTCTGGGATTGGGTACCGGTCCGGTCAGCCTCGTGTTGACCGCGCTCGTGGTCGCCTTCGTCGCGTACCTCGCTGTCGCCCGCCCGGGAGTTGAGCCGCAGATGGCGTAGCGCCCTCCGCGCGCGATCGCTCCTGCTACGCGGCTCTCACCAGACTCTCATCGGCCGCTTGCTACAACGTGATTGGCGTGCCGGCGGGCCACAGACGCTTCCCCCTCTTCACTCCCCGCTCCGCCGGTACGCCCTAGCCACTTCGAGCGCTTCGTGAGAGTCTCGATGCGTCCCAACGGCCGGAGAGGAGCCCGCTTGTCCCAAGAAAGCACGCACGGCATGCGGCATCGTTCTCCGCGAAGCAGCCGACCTGTGGCTCCTCGGCCGAGTGCTCTGACCCGCATGGGACCGATTGCGCCGAGACGCCCCCGCCTACTGCTCGCGATCGTGGCCGCCGCAGTGGTCGTGGCGGCGATTGCCGTGGGGCTCGGCTACGCGGCCTACCTCAACGCCGCAATCAGCTTCCCGGACTCTTGGGGCGCGAGCCAGCTGGCCAACCAGCTTGCCGGTTCGTCGATGCAGTCCAACAACGTGCTGATCGCGAGTGTCGAAGCCACGAGCGGCAACTCCGCGACTGGCACGGGATCCCTCGTACTCGTGCATCTCGACCCAGCGCACGGACGCGTGTGGGAGCTATGGATACCGCCGGACGTGCAGTCGCTCGTGGCTGGCTACGGCTACGTTCCGATGAGCGACGCGCATCTCTACGGCGGATCGGCAGGAACGGTCAAGGCCGTCAAGCGACTCACGGGACTGTCGATCAACGAGTATGTCGAAGTCAACCCTCAAGCGATTCGTACGCTGACGGAGTACTACGGCGGCGCGTGGGTCAACGTTCCAACCGCGATACAGTCGGTGCAATCCGGCTCCGCTCCCAGCTATCCCATAACCAGCGTGTTGGCTGGTTGGCAGAGAGTCGATGCCGAGCAGGCACTGACGCTCATGCGCGTCACGCCCGCGTTCGCCGATCCCGACTACGCGCTCATCCAAGACCAGCAGCTCGTGGTCACGGCGCTGGCCACTGAGGTCGGCGCGAGCCCGAGCGAGATCCCGGGTGCGGTTCGCGTGGTCGCGCCATACCTGAAGACAACCATGAGTCTCAACGAGCTGCTTTCGCTGGGAAGTGCGCTGCGCAGCGGCGGCCCGTCGATCGACTCGGCAGTCGTCATCGGGACCCGGACGGGCAAGGTCGTTGTGCCCGATACCAAGATTCTCAAGCGACTGATCGCCGCCATGCAGGCAGGGCAACCGTTCGGCATTCCGGGGGCAACGCTGGCGGGTGCTGCGGCCCAGTCGGCGGCCGTAGTGTCGAGCAAGCCGGCGTCCCAGGTCAGGGTCACTGTCAAGAACGGTTCCGGGCTCTCGGGAGCGGCCAAGCAGGCGGCCGGCGTGCTCCAGACTCACGGGTTCGCCATCCTGAGCACCGGCAACGCCAACATCAACGTCTACAACCAGACGTACGTGGTCTATCACGCCGACAAGAGCCTCGCGGAGCTAGTCGCCCAGTACTTGCAGCCCGGCGTGAAGATCGTGCCGGCAGCGGGGCTCTACAGCTTCCCCGGAGACGTGCTGGTGATGGTGGGCAAGGACTGGGACCTCAGCAAGGCGCCGGTCGCGCCAATCCAGACCAAGTAGCTTGCCCCGCGCCAGCCGTTTGCGGCTCGCTGCGCCGGGGGGCCCTCTTGCGCCGTGCTACAGCTCGATTCGCCCTTGCTCGTAGAGCCGCACGCATGCCTCAACCACGGCCGGATCGAACGCTCCGTTTCCGCGTTTGATCTCCTCGATTGCAGCGTCGAGTCCGATCGCCGGGCGATGCGGGCGATGCGACGACAGCGCCTCCACCACATCGGCCACACCCAGGATCCGGGCCAGAATACCGATCTGGTCGCCGACCAACCCGTTGGGATATCCGGTCCCGTCCATCCGCTCGTGGTGCTGCAGCACGATGTCGGCCACCGGCCACGGAAACGCGATGTCCTTGAGGATCTCGTAGCCCGCCTGCGAATGTTGCTTGACGATGGCGTACTGCGTTTCATCGAGCCGGTCGGGCTTGGCCAAGATCTCGACCGGTACCTTCATCTTGCCGACGTCGTGAACCAGTCCCGTGACCTCGATGGCGACCATGTCGTCGCCCGAGAGCCCCATCTCCCCCGCGATCATCTTGGCCAGTCTCGCTACGCGCTCCTGATGGCCCTGCGTGTACGGGTCGCGGACTTCCACGACGCGGCCGATCGCCTCGGTGACGTCCATGACCATCTGCTCGAGGCGCATGCTCGCCAGCCCTAGCGACTGCGAGGCTCGCTTGGTTGTGCGGTGTGCTCGCTGGCTCGAGATGCCGAAGCCGATACTGTCGGCCAGCTCCTCGAACAGCTGGCGCTCGTCGTCGCCAAACGTGTTGACCTCACGTCCCCACATCTCGAGCGCGCCGACAACCACGCCGTCTACGCAGATGGGAAGATCGAGCGAGGCATGGAAGCCGCGCGCGAGCGCCGCGCGCTTCCACTCGGCGCGCGTCTTCCAGGTCTTGAGGTTGCGGATGTCGACCGTGCGCTCCTCGCGGATGCACGTCACTATCGGCGTCTTGCTGATCTGGCCGACGTCCCAGCTCACGTCACCCAGCGACTCAATGAAGCCATGGTCGCCAGCTTTCGCCGCGACGCGCACGGACTTCTTTGCGTCGCTGGCCGCCAGGCCCACCCACGCCATCGGATACCCGGTGGCCACGATCAGCTCGCAGACGTCTTGCAGCAGCGAGTCTTCGTCGGCGGCGCGCACGAGTACTTTGTCGGTCAGACTCAGGAGGCGCAGGCCACGCGCTGCGCGGTCGAGCTTGGCGTTGGCGCTCTTGAGCCGACGCGTGGTGCGCGACAGTGTCTGCTCGGACTCCTTGCGCTCGCTGATGTCTTCGTAGATGGCGAGCACATGGTCGGGTGTCGGGCGGTTGGCGTGGATGTGCAACCAGGTGTCGAGCGGGCCAACCAGCAGGTCGATCTCCTCAGGCGCGCCGGTACGCGCGATGCGGGCGTACATCTCGAACAGCTCGGGATTGGACTCGCGCAGCCCTGGGATGATGACGCTCGCACGCTTGCCGATCACGTCGCGAAGCCCCGTCAGCCGGTAGAAGGCGGGATTCACGTCGAGGTAGACCCAGTCGACCAAGCCCTGGTCGTCGGTGACCATCTCAAAGTAGGCGACGCCGTCGAGCATGTGCTCGAACAAGAACGCTAGGCGCTCGCTTGTAGCGCGAGTGTCAGCGGCTGCGTGCTGGGTCATGCCCCACTCCCCCATCGAGCGATCGACTACCAAGCGATTCCCCCGGAAGCATGCAGCCTGAAACATGCGGCGGTCACGGCGGGGTCGTAGAGCGCCGGGCGCTCGGCGATCTCGGCCATCGCAACGTCCAGTCCAAGTGCCGCGCGATACGGACGATCCGACGCCATAGCTTCGATCACATCGGCCACGCCGAGAATCCGCGACATCGTCGAGATCTCGTCGCCGGCTAGCGCGTCGGGATAGCCCGAGCCGTCCATCCGCTCGTGGTGGTGCAGGACTGCCTCGGCCACTGGCCAGGGGAAGTCGATGTCCTTCAGGATCTCGTAACCCGCCCGCGGGTGACGCTTGATGAGCCCGAACTCGTGCGGGGATAGGATGCCCGGCTTGTTGAGGATCTCGGCGGGGACACTGAGCTTGCCGATGTCGTGCACGAGCGCGGCCATCTCCACGCCGTCGGCCTCGACCGCGGGTAGACCCATCTCCTCGGCGAGGCTGCGCGCGAGCTTGGCGACGCGAACCTCGTGGCCTTGGGTGTACGGGTCGCGAAGTTCGACCGCCCGGCCCATCGCCTCGGCCACCGCGTAGACCATCACTTCGAGACGCGCGTTGCTGTCCAGAAGCGCGGCGTCCGCGCGTTTGCGTTCGCTGATGTCCCGAGTGAGGCCGAGCACCTCGACGCGACCGGTCTGCTGGTTGACGTGATAGTGCGACGTGATTTCGACCCAGATGAGCGAACCGTCCTTGCAGGGAAGTTGCAGTTCGCGGGTGTCAAAACCCGTCCGCAGCTCATCGGGCGTGGGGTCGTGGCCCAGATCCTGGACGAACGTCGTCAGGACCAGTTTGTATGCCTCCGGCGTCATGAACTCCATCAGCGGTTGGGCCACGACCTCTTCGGCGGTGAACCCCCGCAGCCCAAACACCGACGGCGACATGTACAAGAAGCGCTGGGTCTGGGGATCGAGCGTCCAGACAACGTCCTTCATGCTCTCTGTCAGGACCCGGAACTTCTCCTCGCTCTGACGCAGCGCCCGTTCGGTCTCCTTGTGCGCGAGCGTTAGAAAGCACTGGTAGACAAGGGACTCGATCACGGGCGCTGGCAGGAGTTGGCCGTTGCGCTTGGTCAAGAACGTCAGCGAGCCATAGATGACCGTCTCGTCGGCGATTCCAATGGTGTATACGCCCTCGATGCCGAAGGCCATGGTGACCATCTCGGCGAGGGCCGGGTGCAGTTCAACGGCGGCGAACTCACTCAGACCGCCCGGCATGCGAACTAGCCTGCGAGTTGCGAACCGACCAAGCATCTTAGGGTCGATGGGCGACACGCGGCCGATCACGTCGAAGCCGATGAGTTTCGAGGCGACAGCGAGATCTCTCTTGCTGATGCCGAGAACGTCGCGAGCCACCATCTGGGTTTGGTCGCCTGCGGACTTGCTCACAATCACGATGGCATCGGGGACCAGCTCACCCAGGAACTCGCGAGCGACGTCGAAGACGTCTTCGTCGGTATGGCACGCCATGAGACCAAGGCCCGCCTCGGCAAGCCGAACTCCGTGGAGGTCCAGTACTTCTTGGGTCACGTGCACGGACGCACTTCCCTTGCATTGCATCTAGGCGCGGCCCCGTGCGCGTCCAGTCCTGCTGTGCTACGCCGCTCAGGGCGTACTAGTCATGTATCGGCACGGACCGCCCCTGCCCAAATAGGAAGTTGGATGCGTGCGCGAGCTCCTGAACGCGCCCGGCTGCCGACGTTCGGCGTTCGGGGGAAGGGCGCATCCGGGGCACGGGTTGTTGGTCGCAACTAGCGGCGTCCGCTACCATGTACCCGCGCTCAGGCGCGCCCTCGTAGCTCAGGGGATAGAGCACAGGTTTCCTAAACCTGGTGTCGGACGTTCGAATCGTCTCGGGGGCACCACACAAAACAGCAGGTCAGCAGCTGCGTCTAGGCTCGCTGGCCTGTTTCTTTGTCCTCGCACACTAACCGTCGCTACTCATTTCCTACTGCATGCGCCTCGCGACGCAGCCGCCCGCCTAGCAAATCGGTGGGTACCATCAAGGTATTCGGCACAAGCGCCGAGAGACGGTCTTGGCGCATCGGGGATCGGGGTGTGAACGCCATGACGGCAAACGTTCGCTCTGTCGGGTTCACGAGGTTCGTCGCAATCTTGACGTTTCTAGTGGCGATGTGCGCGTTGATCACCGCGCTACCCGCAACGGCCCACGCGACGACCTACTACGTCTCAGTCGCCGGTACAGACACCGCATCCGGCCTGCTCGGGCATCCCGTGGCGTCCGTCCAGAAGGCTTTGCATCTGGCGACGAGTTCAGGCGATGTGGTCTCGGTCGGCCCGGGCACGTTCAGCGGCGATGTCACGATGACGGTCTCGGGCGTATCACTCCGCGGTGCCGGAGCGTCCATGACGACCCTGCGTGGCGACGGCCAAAACTCGGTCATCGACGCCGAGAACATCAGCTCGGGAGCGAGCATCTCTGGCTTCACGATCACCGGAGGCAGTGCCGTCGACGGAGGCGGCATCTACTGCTTCCAGTCCTCGATCATCGTCACAAGCAACACGATCACCGGCAATACCGCCTCCAATGAGGGTGGTGGCATTGACGCCGACGCCTCGGGCTTGACGATCAGCGGCAACACGATCGCGAACAACAGCGGCTACGATGGCGGGGGCATCACGTGCGGCTTCTGCTCGCCGACAATCACCAGCAACAGCATCACCGGCAACACCGCCGCAGACGACGGCTCAGGCATCTACTGCACCCACTCTGCGCCATCAATCTCGGGCAATAGCATCACCGATAACAATGGCGGCGTCGGTGCGGGAATCTCCTGCTTCGACGCTTCTTCGCCCAACATTGCGAACAACACGATCGCCAGGAATATCAGCAACGGCAACGGCGGCGGCATCTACTGCAATACGTCGTCGCCAGCGATAACCGGCAACCTAGTCATCGGTAACAGCGCCCCCGGCGACGATGGCGGAGGCATCTTCTGCGCCTACTCCTCATCAACCATCGACGGTAATACGATCGACAACAATGTCGCCGGCAACGACGGCGGGGGTATCGCCTCTGTTTCCTCCACGCCGACGATCACAAGAGACACGATTCTCGGGAATGACGCCTTGTACGGCGGCGGCGGGATCTATTGTGCCAACCCATCATGGCCGACGATCGTAAATGATGTCGTAGCCAGCAACCGCAGCACCTATGGTGGTGGCATCTACTTCGGCGCCGCTGAACCCGCGCTGGTCAACGAGACTATCGCCGACAACAGCGCACCCCACGGCGGCAGCGTCTACTGCCTGTCCGGGGTCCAACCGCTGGTAAACTGCATCGTTTGGGGCAACAGCACCCCGATGTCTGGATGTTCCACGACGTACTCTGAACTTGCCAGCGATCCGCTCTTCATCGCACCAGAATCCGGCGACTACCACCTGTCTGCAGATTCGCCCTGCATCGATGATGCGAGCGCGACTGCCGCACCGGCCGCCGATCGGGACGGCATCCCCCGTCCGTGGGGTGCTGGCTTCGACATAGGGGCCTACGAGTACTATGTCCCGACGTACCACACGAGCACGTCGCTCTCGGCTCCCAAGAGTGTCAAGGTCAGGAAGTCGCTCACCCTGTCCGGCGCAATCTCGCCTTCATCAGCGTCGCCGTATGCAGCGCCCGGAAGGGTCACGGTTACGATGACGCGCAAGGTCGGCCGCAGGTGGAGAAGCGCGGGATCGGCCAAGATCAGCGTCGTTGGCGGCCTGTTTACCTACAGCTTCAAGCCGAGGTACACGGGAAGCTGGCACTTCGTCGCGAACTACTCTGGCGGCGCAATCGGCCCGACGACATACCTGCCTTCACAAAGCGGAGTCAGGGGCGTGACGGTCAAGTAGGCCGCCCGCGTTGGAGAAGAACAGGTCAGCGAGAGTGTGAGCTCTCGCTGACCTGTGTTCGTTTCTGATGTCCAAGCCGTTCCGCACTCCGAACGCTCTCGCTAGTGCGAATGAACACCCAAGCTGAGCCGCTCGCTCACGTTCTCCAGCACCTCTTCGAGGGTGTTTCGGCTGAGCTGCCATGGCGCCAGACCGACCGAACGAGTCCCGTCAGCGCGCTTGACCCACACCGTGTGCCGAGCGTCGCACTCGACGGTGCAGTCACTCGAGCCGAACCGCTCCTCGCATGCTGCGAAGAGGCCGCTGCCACCATCGTCGTAGACGATGACTTCCGCGTCGGACGCGGCCGGAGACTGCTTCGATGGCCAAGGCATGAGGGAACCTTCCGTGATTGTGTCGTGGTCGATCACTCGCGGCAGACCGGTAAGCTCGGCGAGTGCCAAGTCCCTGGTCTGGGCGGATGACGGCGCAAGCGATCGAGGGGAAACCCGAGGGCGCTGAGTCCAATATATCATAGCTAGTAATCTAATTGTAATTGCCGATGGAATTTGCTAGCCTCGGCAGTGCCCATTCGCCCTTACGTGAGGGACATGCCCTGATTTGAAGGGAGCAACGATGCCTGCCGCGACCCGCGCGGACTACGCAACCCAAGCCGCGAGCGACCTGCGCGTCGTCAACTCCGAGCTGCAGCGCATCAGCCTTCCCACGTGGCTCGAGCTGGGCCTGCCGATGGCACAGCTCAAGGCTCTGGTCGCGCTGGCCAGCATCGGCGATGTGTCCGTGACCGGTCTCGCACGCAACCTGACCATCGGCGAGCCAGCGGCGAGCCAGCTCGTCGAGCAGCTTGTTCGCCGAGGCTACGCCGCGCGTGTCGCGGATCCGAACGACCGCCGCCGCGTCGTCGTCAACGTCACGCCCGCGGGTGCCGACCTCGTCTCCGAGCTGCGGCACGGGCGTCGCCAGCACGTCGAGCAGTGGCTCGAGTGCATGGACGACGCCGACGTGGATGCGCTTGCCCGGGGTCTGCGCGCGCTGGTACAGGTCGCGACCGGCCCTGAGTGTCACAGCGACGCGCTCTAGCCTGCCGACCGCCGCAAATCCCCCAGCCGCACCTTCCCAGATGCGGCCCGTACGACCCGCGACAGTCGTTCGACGGCGGCGATGCTACCATCCGAGCTGAGATTAGCGTAGGGGGGACGCGGCCACGTGAGCGTCTCCCACGAAGGGGGTCTTCATGGCGCTCGCCGGTTACTGCAGAGGTTGTGGGCAGTACGTCTGGCTCAACGAGCAGTGGGGCTGCGTCAACGGTCACCCGTGGACCGAGATCGGCAACTGGTACGACCCGCAGCACGGCACGCCGGTCACACCTTACTGGTTGCAGCCCGCGCCCTCGAGCGGGGCGCCGGTACCTCCGGCAACGCCGCAGCCTGCGGCGGCTGCCGCCCCCGATGCCAGTCGCGCCCTCGGTGGTGGCCGCAGCGGCGCCCGCCGATCGGCTCACCCTACTCGCCGACATGCTCGACACCCTCGGCCAGTATCCCAACTACGCGTCGCAGTACGGTACGGACACGGACATCGTTGTAGCAACGAAGTCGCGAACGCCAGTTGGGGCACGGGCACGAGGAAGATCGAGTCCTCGGCGATCATGAAGGCGGTGGAAGCCGAGCGCACGATTTACTACTGGGAGACGCTCAAGGAGTCGGGCACCGGCCCGAACGGCGCGGCGATGAAGGCCGACTGGGGCTACGCCGCCGCCCGACGCATCGTCGAAGATGTTGCCGCACGCCATGGTTGGCAGGTAAAGGTGGTACTGAAGAAGAACTCTGCACAGTGGTAGGGTCGGCGGTTCGCCAATTGGGCAAGTTTGCCAAGTTTGTGAAGCCACCGCCGTTCCAGACGGGTACGAACTAGTGAAACGCACGTGGAAGGCGACGGTCCGGCAACCGCTCATGACCTCCGGAGGACGACAGCTATGAACCTCATGCTTCGCACCAAGAACACGGGTCAGCTCAACATCGACCGCGTCTTCGCCCGCTTGCTGGTCGTATTCGGCGGCATCTTCTGGATTGCAGCTTTCTTCGGCGGCACCACGGCCGCCAACTACCGCGAGGCTTCGTACTCGCTACCCGAGCTCGCAAAAGCCTCCAGCACGGCGCTCATCCCATTCGCAATCGTCGTGATCGTGCTCGTGCTCGCGATGTTCTTCGAGCGCCTGACCGGCATCCTGCTGGCCGTTCTTGCGATTGGCATGCTGGTCTGGGGCGGCCTGTCGCACTGGGGCGAGGTCGGCATCTGGCTGACCGCCATCTCGGTCCTCGTCGCTCCGACTGCCATCAGCGGCGCGCTCTTCGAGCTAGCGGCGAGGCGACAGGAGCGCCAGGTGCTCGAAGCCGGCACCGCCGCCTAAGCTCCCTACAGCCTAGAAACCTTCACGCCGAGCAGCTCGATCGCATCGGCAACTGAATCCGCACCAACGGCCGTTGCGCACTCCAGCGCGACGGCCGCGCACGCTTCGGCGTCGGATGCCGCGTCGTGGTGCATCAGCGAGATCCCGCAGTGGTCGCACACGACGTTGAGCTTGTGGCTGGGCAGGTTTGGGAAGGCCTTGCGCGCCATGCTGACCGTGCAGGCGTAGCGAATCGCAGGCGCCGGCAACTCGAGCGAGCCGATGAGCGAGCGCAGCACCCGCATGTCGAACGACGCGTTGTGTGCGAGCAGCGGACCCTCGGCAAGAATGGGCTGCAGCTCGAACCAGATCTCGCGGAAGTCCGGGGCCAACTCCGTGTCCTCGGCGCTGATTCCGTGGACGTTGGTGTTCCAGAACTCGTACTCGTTGAAGGGTGGCTGGACGAGCCACGATCGCCGGTCCACGACGCGACCGCCGCGGATAACGGCGATGCCGACGGCGCACGCGCTGGTCGGCTCGCGGGTAGCGGTCTCAAAGTCGATGGCGACCCACGTGTCGGGTGCTGATGTGCGAGCTAGCATCCGCCTACTGTACAGGAGCGGGCAGAGCCGCGATGGTTCGTTCGCGCTCGTCGAGGCGACGCAGCAGACGGCGAAGACGCAAGGAGTTGCCCACGACGAGCAGGCTGCTGCACGCCATAGAAACAGCAGCAATACCCGGCGTGATCACTCCGAACACGGCCAGGGGCAACGCGACCGCGTTGTAGCAGATAGCCCACCCTAGGTTCTGCCGAATGACTCGGCGGGTCTGAGCCGATGCGAGGAGGAACCAGGGCACGAGCTCCAAGTCGGCACGGTTGAGCACGATGTCAGAAGTCTGACCCGCGATGTCGGCTCCACCTGCCACGGTGATGCTCAGGTCGGCGCGAGCGAGCGAAGGAGCGTCGTTGACGCCATCGCCGACCATCGCCACGAACTCTCCCCGCTCTTGTAGAGCGCCGATGACCGCAGCTTTCATCTCCGGTGTCAGTCGCGCTTCGAACTTGTCGATGCCGAGTTCGGCGGCGACCGAACGTGTCGTCGACTCGCTGTCGCCCGAGAGCAGCACCGGTCCGAGGCCGCGCAGCCGCAACTCTCGAACGGCGAAACGGGCGGTGGGTTCCATCTCGTCCCGGAGCGCGATGAACCCTACGACAGCGTCGCCTCGGCTCACCCACACCACGGTCTCGCCGAGCGCCTCACGGGCGGCCGCGGCTGCGAGTTGTACCCCGGATGGCTGGGTCGGCATGAGTTCGACCCGGCCCACGGCGACTCGCTCGCCCACTCCCTCGACGCCGTCTCCATCAATCACCGCAGAGACGCCGAGTCCCGGCTGCGACGCGAACTCACGCGCAGAGGGGGGTGTCGAGGTCGCGGCGATGATGGCGCGTGCGAGTGGGTGCTCGGAGAACTGCTCGGCCGTTGCGGCAATCGCGAGCAGCTTCGCTCGAGATGCGCCCTCGGCACCTGCGACCTCAAGCCGACCGAGCGTGACCGTCCCGGTCTTGTCGAACGCAACGGTGGTGGTTCGCCCGGCGCTCTCCAGTGCCGCGCCGTTGCGGACCAGAACCCCTTCCCGAGCGGTGTCGCCCAGCGCGACGCTGATCGCCAGCGGTGTGGCGAGTCCGAGTGCGCAGGGGCATGCGACCACGAGTACGGCGACGGCTGTGATGAGCGCTTGCGAGGGCGCTGCACCCGCGATGGTCCAGCCAATGGCGGTAGCCGCGGCGAGTGTGATGACGCCCACGGTCAGGTAGAGCGAGACGCGGTCGGCTAGTCGCTCTACCGGCGCGCGGCTCTCAAGCGTGTGCTCGACGAGCGTGCGAATGGCCGAGAGCCGCGAGGAGTCCAGCTCGCGCACGACGTTGGCGGTGAGGCTGCCGTCGATCAAGAGAGTGCCGGCCCACAGTTCGGCTCCAGCGGTCTTGCTCACCGCGGCCGATTCGCCGGTCAGCAGCGATTCGTCGGCGTGACTGTGGCCTTCGAGCACCTCGGCGTCGAGCGGAACGCGTTCGCCCGGCTTGATCACGATAATCGCTCCTCGCTTGACCTGTCGGGCGGGGGTCTCGGCAAGGGAGCCGTTGGCTGCGCGCACCCAGGCGCGCTTGGGCTGCAGCTCCATCAGCCCGCGGACGTCCTTGCGAGCACGGGCGCCACCAGCCATCTCTATGTAGCGGCCCAGCACCACGAACTGCACGATCATCGTGACGGAGTCGAAGTAAGTGGCATGGCCGCCAACGACGGTCGCCCAGAGGCTGTAGGTGAACGCCGAGAGCGTGCCCAGCGCCACAAGCGTGTCCATGCCCGGCGTACGGGCGCGAAGCTCCATCCAGGCGCCCCGCAAGAACGTCCAGCCACCGAAGAACAGCGCTGGAGTCGCCAGTATCAGCGCGAGCAACTGCAAGAGCCTGACCTGCGGAGACGAGAAGTCACCAGCGGAGTAAGCGCTGTAGAGACGTACGATGTAGAGCACCATCTCCTGCATGCCAAACGCGAACGCGACGAGCACCTGGATGAGCAGCCGCTCCTCGGCGCGGCCGGCGCTCTCCGACTCCTCGTCTCCCTCGAGAGTCGCGTTGTAGCCGAGTTTGCCCACGCGATGCATGAGCTCTTCAAGGTCGGTGGCGCGGGGGTCGTAGTCGATCCGGCCCTTGCCCGCAGCGAAGCTGACTTGGGCGTCGATGACGCCCTCGCCCTGCTTGAGCACGCGCTCCGAGACATTCGCACAGGCCGTACACCACATGCCGTCCAAGGTGAAGAAGGCGGTCTTGTGGTGCAGGCCGAGACGCTCGATCAGCTTGAGCCGGTGTTCCGGCGGATCGGCCAGAATCTCGTCGAGCATGTTTGCCTCGGCGGCGTTGGCGTAGAGCCGCGCGCAATCCTCGGTATCAAAGCAGTGGTCGGCACCACAGACGACCCGGACAACCGGGTCGTCTGCGATCGCCATTCCACAAAGTTCGCAGTTAGTACACGCGCTCATCGGCGCGCCGAGAACGGACCGCTGCCCACCTCGGCATACGTCCGAATGGTGATGTTGTCCTTGTTCACATGCGGGTCGAACTCCTCGAACACGTGATCTTCGACCAGATAGGAGTTGCGATGGTCCTCAACGTCGCACCAGTCACTCCACTCGCTGCGCATGATGACACGCGTCGAACCCGGGTTGTCGACCGAGTACCAAGCGTCGGCAAAGACGAAGCCCGGCTGTGCAGGCAGCCGGATCTTCATGTAGCCCACGACGCGCTCGAGTGACTTACCGATCTCCAGCTCGTTCATCTGGTCAGGCGTGATGTCGAAAGAGACCTCGTAGACATAAGGCATACGGAATCGACCGCCCTACTTCCAGTAGAGGAACAGATAGACGAAGTAGCAGACCAACGTGACGCCCATGATGATCAGCGCCATGAAGGGCAGGCTGCCACCGGCCTCGGAGATGACTCCGGCGAAGCTGTCGATGAAGCCGTCTGGGCTGACGCGCTCGCCTTCGTGGGCCTGATCTTCGGGCCGCCGACCCTTCTCGCCGGCCTTGGACGACGTCGCGTGGTACTTGAACGAGAAGATCAGCGCGGCGCCCAGGAAGACAATCGTGCCGGCCAGCACCGAAAAGAGCTGCGGACCGATCTGAAGCACGTTATCGGGCACGACTACACCCCCTTCGCAGCGCTTTGGCGGCCGGGCCAATCCTCGGGCTCGCGCTCGTTGAACGGGATGTACTTCGTGTCTTCGAGATCATCCAGCTGGCCGCTGTAGATCGCCCATGCGAGCAACGCGAACCCGAACAGGGCAACGAACGCCATCCAGCCGGCGATGACTTGGATTCCAATCAGCATCGCCAATCACCCCCCGTACCTTCCGCCGGTCAGATTGACCGTGTACGCCGTCAGGTCCCAGATCTGTGTCTCGGTGAGTAATGGCTGGAAGCCGTACATCATCGTGTGCGGAATCCCGCCCCGAATCGCCGAGAAGATGTAGCGCTGGTTCATGTCTTTGGGCAGTGGCGCCGGAGGCCCGCCGATCAGGTTCTTTGCGCCTGGGCCATCACCCTTGCCCTGAGCGCCATGGCACGTCTGGCAGTACTGCTCGTAGAGCGGCTTGCCATCGGATGGGACGACCGTGGCGATCTCGCTTTGGAAGATGCCGTCGTCAACCCGCACGTACTGGATCGGGACGTCGCCCTTGCCGTAGTGCGACTGGTTGCCGGCCGGCGGCAGGCCGGTTGTGAACGCGTCCTTGAGGAAGGCGACGTCGTTCCAGCGCATCCGGGTGCTGAGGAACTCGTTCCAGATGGGCATGACCGTGTTCTTCATGCCGTTGGTGACCTTGGCGTAGGTTGTGCCGTCGGTGATTCCGCCCGCCGAAGGGGCGAGCTTCTGCTGTAGGTTCGCTGGCTTGGGGTTGAGGTAGTCGCCATCCCAGCCAGTACCGTCGCCGGCTAGACCGTGGCAGTGCGCGCACTGAATCAGGAACTGCTGACGTCCAGCGTCGAACGTCGCGCTGCTCGGCACCGTGAGCTTGAGCTGCACGGCGAGTACCGCCGGATCGTTGCCGGCGTACTTCTGCGCCTCGGTAGCGAGCTGGGGCGGCTGCTTGATCGTCTGCGTGAACATCGTGCGGATGTACTGCACGAGCTGCCAGCGCTGGGTCGGCGTGTAGATGAGCTTCCACGTGGGCATGGCCGTCCACGGAACGCCCTCGCTGATTCGCCAGAAGTAGTCGGCATCCTCGTACGTGTTGTAGTTGTCCGGGTTGTCGAAGTTCGGCGGCACGGGCTCGATGCCCGCTCGGTAGATGCCCTGGCCTTTGCCTTCGTCTCCATGGCAGACAGCACACTCGCGCGTCCAGATCTCCTTGCCGCCGTCGATGTTGGCGACGGTGACCGGAAGCGGGTCATTGCCCTGGTACTTGGGCGGCGGGTCCCCTTCGTTGGGGTCGCGCTCGATGGGCGCCGCGTAGACCTGCTGGATGTAGTGGATGACGTTCCAGCGCTGACTCTCGGTCAGGCTCTCCTTCCACGGCGGCATGACGCTGCCCTGAATGCCCTCCGAGACGTGCCAGAACCACTGGTTGTCCGGCATCGCGTTGATTGGCTCGACCTTGAAGTTGGCCGGAGTCACGATCAGCGTACCCCCGTAGGTGCCAAGGCCGTTTCCAGCACACCCATGGCACGTCATGCAGTGCGAGACGTAGATCTGCTTGCCCTCGTAGAGGCCCGACTGCTCGAAGGTCGGCCAGCCCTGCGGCGGAGCGCTGGCGTCAAACGATGGCATCGCCTGCGGCATGCCCGGCGACGTCGCCGACTTGTAGTAGTCCGGGGATTCGATCATGAACTCGGCCGCGTTGCGATTCCCGAGATAGAACAGATAGTCCGAGATAGCTCTCAAATCCGAGTCGGACAGGAAAGCGAAGCTCGGCATGATGGACATCGGCGAGTACTGCCGAGGATCTTTCGCATGGTCGATCTCCCACTGCTGGCTTCGCTTGCGGCCGATATAGGAAAGGTCGGGACCGGTCCGCTCGGAGCCTAGAATCATCGGGTCGTCGTAGTTGTAGTCGCCGGGGTCCGAAACCGGGCCCATCGCGTTGTCGACGTCACGAACGTACTGCGTGTGGCAGTAGTTGCAGCCGTTTGACAAGAACAGCGTGCGACCCAACTCCTGGCTGGGCGTGTAAGGGTGGGCAATCTCAGTGGTCGCGGGTTTCCACACTGCCACCGGCGTGAACACGACCACGGTCACGACGGCGAAGAACACGGCCAAGCCACCCCACAGAACGACTTTGAACGACATCTTCATGGTCGCGTCACTCCCCGGCCAGCGTAGGCGTCGTCGACGGGAAGATCGCCGTCTTGGTTGTCACGTCAGGCAACTCGAACGGCCGTCTGACGATCATCGTCGCGAACACGTTCCAGACGAACATCATGAAGCTCGTCACGAGTAGCACGCCGCCCATGATGCGCAACGCGAGCCACGGCCGCAGCGCCGGCAGAACCGTCCAGACCGGCAAACCGGCATGAACCCAGTCAGAGCCTTGAATCGCTCCGCCAACGAGGAAGCCCGTGAAGAACACAATGAAGCCAATCAGGTACAGCGCGAACTGCGCCCGCGCCAAACGGCGGCTGTAGAGCATGCATCCGAAGGCTCTCGGGACGATGTAGTAGACGCCGGCGATGCACGTCGAGGCCCCAAACATGATCAGCGCCAACATCGCGTGTCCCGGCACGTAGCCGGTGAAGTGGGTGAGTTCGTTTACGCCCCGAAGCGCCTCATTCGAGCCTTGGAACGACGCGAGAACGTACGCTATCCAGCCGGTCAGAGCGTAGAGCAGTGGCACACTCGATCGCATGTGCGACCAGTTCCCTCGCATGGTGAGTAAGATGTTTAGCCCGAACGCCAAGACCGGGATCACCATGCCAAAACTCTCGGCGACTGCAATCGTCTTGAGCCAGTACGGAATCGGCGCCCAGAGCAGGTGGTGCGCACCGACTCCGGTGTAGAAGAACAGGACTCCCCAGAAGGCGATGAGCGAAAGCCACATGCTGTAGAGCGGAGTGCCCGTCTCCTTGGGGACGATGTAGTAGATGACCGCCAGTAACCCGGTTGTGAACCAAAGCCCGAGCACGTTGTGGCCGTAAAACCAGTTCAGGATCGTGTCGTTGATTCCGGGGATTGCGCCGGTCGCTGGCTGCCACATGACGTTGCCGATGAAGTACAGGATCGGGAACAGAACGACTGTCGCGATGATGTACCACAAGCTCACGTAGAGTTTGGGCTCGACACGTTTGTGGATGGTCATCAGGATGTTGAAAGCATTGGTGATCAACACGATCATGACCGCGACGTCCACGACCCAGATGAGCTCGGCGTATTCACGACTCTGCGTGTGGCCGTTCATGATCGCGAGGATGCCGTAGAGTAGCGCGACATTCCAAGCAAACGAACTGAGGTGGCCGAGCAGTTCGCTGTAGATCTTGCGACCCGTCAGTCTCGGCACGATGTAGAGCCAACAGCCCATCATCGCGCCCGAGAGCCACGCGAACAGCACCGTGTTGGTGTGCGCCTGGCGTAGTCGTCCGAAGACGAGCCACGGGATGCCCTTTGCGAAATCCGGGAAGACGAACTCGATCAGCAGTATGAGTCCGAACACCGTGCCGATCACCAGCCATACGGCAGCCGACACGAGAAAGCTCGTGGCGGCGCTGTTGTCCTTCTTGAACCACTGCATGGTGAGTGGTCCCCCTTCCCCTTGACTGGACAGTGCGAGGTAACACGGCAGAATGCCCTCCTCGGGGCGGTACCCGAGTACCCCGAGGTCAAAACGTCTAGGGCGGCTCAAGGTTGTTCGGCGGGGCATGTGCGGCTCGCTGCAAGAGGTCTCGGACCTCGCTGTCGTCGGTCTGCCCGAAGGTGCGGTAGAACTGGCCGACTGCGAAGAAATCCTGCGGCGTTTCCGCCGAGACGAACTCGTCTGCCTCGCGAGCAAGGAGCTTGGCCGAGTCGCGGGCCGCGACCGGGACCGCCAGCACAATGCGCGCGGCGCCTTGGCGACGCAGGTAGCGAGTGGCTGCAAGCGCCGTGAGGCCGGTGGCGAGCCCGTCGTCCACCACGATCACCTGGCGACCCTCGATTCTCGCGGCGGGCAGCGCCCCTCGAAGCGAGTGGAGCTGTCGCGCGATCTTCGCGCGAGCGTCGGACGCGAGACCGTTGAGTTGGGAGGCGTCGACGGGGGCCCGTGGGTTGGCGAGCAGCTCGCCGTCGGCAGTCAACGCCCCCACGGCGAACTCGGGGTTGCCGGGCGCACCGACCTTGGCAGCAAGCACGATGTCGAGCGGCAGGCGCAGCTCGCGCGCAACCTCGGCGGCCACGACCACGCCACCACGCGGAATGCCCAGCACGACCGTCTCTGGCGCCCCGGCGTACCTGCCGAGCAGCGCACCAACCTTGCGACCAGCGTCTTCGCGATCCTCGAACATCGAGACCTCCCTCAGGGCACGTATACCCGATTAGTTAGCCTCGTCGAACTTTTCGGACGCTGGAGCGAACGGAACCGCCGGCAGGGCCTGTGTACAGGCGCGGTCGCCGACGGACAATGCGTCGATGTCAGACCGCCGCGCTAGGGTGGAGTCCGCGAGTTGTCCTACACTCGGGCGTACCGGTGAAACTGTAGCCCGTTGGCAGCCCCTCGAATCTCATTGGAGCGCGCGTTCATGAGCACTTTCCTGTTGTGGTTGTTGGTAGCAGTCGGTCTGGCCAACGCGGTTCTCATCGTGATGGTTCTGCTCAAGTCGTCGGCCAGCGATGGCGACGCGGCGCAGCTGCGCGAGGAGCTTCGGGCCGGACGCGAGGAGGCGTCGCGCGCCGCCAGAGAGTCGAGGGACGAGCTGTCGGCAGGACTCGGCACGGCGAACGCCACACTCTCGGGCAACCTGAGTGCGATGGGCGACATGCAGCGTGCGCAACTCGACGGCCTGACCAAGCAGCTCAAAGAACTCACCGAGACCAACGCGCAGACACTGGATCGCATCAGGACCACTTTCGACTTGCGGGTCAAGGAGCTCCAGGACAGTAACGAGAAGAAACTCGACGAGATGCGCAACACCGTCGACGAGAAGCTTCATGTGACGCTGGAGAAGCGTCTGGGCGAGTCGTTCAAGCTCGTGAGCGATCGCCTCGAGGCCGTGCAGCGTGGCCTCGGAGAGATGCAAAGCCTCGCAACCGGGGTCGGGGACCTCAAGCGCGTGCTGACCAATGTGAAGGCCCGCGGCACGTGGGCGGAAGTGCAGCTCGGGGCGTTGCTTGAGCAGACACTCACCTCAGGGCAGTTCGCTCGGAATGTGAAGGTCAAGGAGGACTCGCGCGAGCTCGTCGAGTTCGCGGTGCGGATGCCGGGTCCCAGCGACGACCCCGACTCCTGCGTTTGGCTCCCTATCGACTCGAAGTTCCCCCAAGAGGACTACGTGCGTCTCCAGGATGCCGCGGAACGCGGCGACGTCGAGGCGGTGCAAAAGGCGTCGGACGCGCTTGCACGTTCGATTCGGGTGCAGGCCGAGGCGATCAGCTCCAAGTACTTGTGCCCGCCGTTCACTACCGAGTTCGCCCTCATGTTCCTACCGACTGAAGGGCTCTACGCCGAGGTGCTTCGCCACCCTACCCTCGCCGACGAACTGCAGAACAAGTACCACGTCGTGCCCGTCGGCCCAACCAACCTCACAGCATTCCTGAGCGCGCTACGCATGGGCTTCCAGACGCTCGCTATCGAGCAACAGTCCTCGGAAGTCTGGAAGATCCTCGCCGCCGTGAAGACCGAGTTCGGGAAGTTCGGCGACGTGCTGGTCAAGGTGAGAAAGCAGCTCAACACGGCAGCCAACACGATCGGCGAGACCGAGCAGCGCAGCCGCGCAATGGAGCGCAAGCTGCGCTCTGTCGAGAGCCTGCCGGATATCGAGGCCGCCAACGTCCTGCAGCTGCCGAGCCTTGTCGCCGACGCCGACGCAGATGGTGAGGCTTTCGACATAGACGACGCGCTCGAGTAGCGCGCTACTTGGCCGTCCTGCGCCAGCGAGTCAGCGATACCTCGAGAGCGTCGAGCGCCTCGTAGAGCACGACGCCGAGTAGCGCCATGCCGATGATGCCGGCAAACATCGCCGGGTAGTCGATGCGTCCCCACGCGTCACCGATGAAGTAGCCGATGCCGTCGCTTCCGGCGATTGTCTCCGCAAGGAAGAGGACGGCGATCGCGGTGCCCGTGCCGATGCGCAGCGCGGTGAAGATGTCGGGAAGCGACGCCGGGATGATGACGTGGCGGTAGATGTCGAAGCGGCTGGCGCCCAGCGAGCGGACCGACAGGATGCTGGCCTCGGGCACGGCCTTGGCGGCATCGCGCGCTGTAACCAGTATCTGGAAGAAGACGATGAGCGCGATGAGCGCGACCTTGGGCAGGTTGCCGAGGCCGAACAGCACCAGAAGCACCGGCAGGAAGACCACCTTGGGGATGGGATACGTCAGGAAGATGATGGGCGCCGCGATCGCATCGGCGCGCGGCGAGCGGCCAAGCATCAGCCCGAGCGGAACCGCGAGCGCCGTCCCGATCGCCATCGCCGCGAGCACGCGTGCGGCGCTGATCAGGATATGCGGCCAGATGATGGGCCACTGCTCGAAGAACGTCACGAACGCGATCCACGGTCCGGGAAGCGCCGGCGAGTTGACCCAGAGCGCGATGAGCCACCAGCCCGCAAGTAGAGCGACGCTCGCGCCCACGTAGCCCAGAACCTTGCGCGCGAGCCCGTTCACGATGCGCTCCCGCTCGCGACGCCCACGGCGCCCTCCTCGGCAAGCGCCGCTCGCAGCCGCACGGCCACGCGGAAGAACTCCTCGCTTGCGCGGTAGCCGGCGCCGCCCACGCCCGGATTGTCGACGATCGCCGAGACTCTGCCCGGCCGAGGCGACATCACCACGACGCGCCGCCCGAGGAACACCGCCTCGTCGATCGAGTGCGTGACCAGCACCTGCGCGTGCCCGCGCCGCTGCCACAACTCGAGCAGCACGTCTTGGAGGTCCTCGCGCTTCAGAGCGTCGAGCGCCGAAAGCGGCTCGTCCATCAGCAGCAGGTCGGCGTCGAGCGCGACCGCCCGCGCGAGTGCAAGACGCTGGCGCATGCCACCCGACAGCTCGCCCGGGTACGCCCGCGCGAACTCGGCGATCCCCACGCGCTCGAGCGCATCGGCCGCACGCTTGCGTGCCTCGGTGCGCGCGACTCCGCGCACCGTCAAGCCGAGCGCCGCGTTGGCCTCGACCGTCTTCCACGGCAGCAGCCCGAAGTCCTGGAGGATCAGGGCCGTCTCGCGCCGGGGCCCGTCGACCGCCGAGCCGCCAACGCGCACGGCGCCTTCGGTCGGCGTCAGCAGGCCGGCGGCGATGAGCAGCAGCGTGGACTTGCCGCAGCCGCTGGGGCCGATGACGGCGACCGGCTCGCCCTCGGCGACCGACAGGGTAAGCGCGTCGAGGGCCCGGACCGAACGGTCCGAGCCCTCGTACGTCATGCCTGTTGAATCGAACTCGAGCGTCGCCACGGTGCGCGCCTCGTTACTTGGTTACGGTGAGCTGCTCGTAGGTGACGTCGCTCTTGAGGTAGCCCTTGGACTTCATCCACGCAAGCACGGCATCGACGTCGGCCTTGGCGGGCAGCTGGTGCATCGGATACGTGTTGACCTGGTACGACGCCGCGAGCGACTTGGGCAACTTGGCCTTGGTTACGAGCTCGGCGCGGTACGCGTTGGGATCCTTGTTGATGTCGTTGGCGGCAACATCCCACGCCTTGAGCACGGCATCCTTGGTGGCGGTGCCGCCTTTCTTGGCGAGGAACGAGTCCGAGAACACCAGCACGGTCTGCGACAGGTTGGCCTTGGCCTTGGTGTCGTCGGCGATGATCTTGGCGCCGCCCTGCTCGGCGAGGCTCAGGAACGGCTCGGGCAGCGCTGCTGCCTTCAGGCCACCGCTCATCAGCAGTTGGAACCGGACCGGCACCTTCTTGACCTCTTCGACCTTGACCGAGTCACTGGCCACGCCGGCCTCGCTCATCAGACCATCCAGCACGTACTCTTGGATGGTCGCCGAGGACGTGCCCACCGGCACGTTGGCCAGCTGCGGCAGCGCAGTGATGGTCGACTTGGGAGCCACGGCGATGCCGAAGCGGCCCTGGCTCTGATCAGCGCCGAGCATGACGGTCGCGATCTTGTTGCCCTTGCCGGCGGCCTGCAGGTCCGCCGCCGCGATGATGTCGCCCATGTAGGCGTCGATGGCGCCCGATGCGAAGGCGGCGTCACGTTCTTGCGCGGACTGGAACTCGACGATCTCGACCTTCGGGATGCCCTCGACGGCGAAGTAGCCGCGATCCTGGGCGACCCAGAGCGGCAACGAGTCTTCGGTGGGAAGCGTGCCGATCTTCACCGAGATTGGCGTTTCCGTGCCGGAGTGCGGCTGGTCGGAGGTCACGGTGCTCGACTGGGAGCAGCCGGTCAGGCCGACCGCGGCCAACATCAAAGCGGCCAAAGTGATTGCGAGCGTGCGGGTGGTGCGGGTCATGCGCAAACCCCCTCGTAACGTGGACGTACTGGGAACCTAGGAGCAGACGGCGCGGCGCAGCCGCAGCTCGTCACGAACCGGAATGCCGGAGAAGCCGGCCGAGGCCGAGCCGAAACGATCGGCCACCTCGCCAACACCAACCTCGTAGATGGCGAAGCCATGGCGCTGGAAGAAGTACAGCTGAACGATGTCGTCGTTGGTGATGGCCGTGCGCAGAAAGTTCAAGTTGTGCTCTGCCGCGAACTTGTCGGCGGCGGCCAGCAAAGCCGTGGCGACACCCTTGCCCTGGTAGTCGGGGTAGACCGACAGCATGACGATCGTGACCTCGCCGGCAACGATCGCCATCGACAGCAGGCCGACGAGTTCTCCGCCGGCCACGGCGATCAGGTTCACGCCCGCGATCACGTCGAACGTCGCGCCGAACACATCGACCTCTGTCTCGCCCAAGGCACGTTCGCACAGCAGCTCGATGGCGTCCTCATCGGCGTCCTCGGCTCGACGTACATCGAACTCGACCGCCTCGAACTTCAGGTGCGCGGCACAGGTCACGGTTATGCGGGCCTCACCGAGCGGCAGATCCTTACCGCATGTGGGGCATCGGTACTGAGGGAACGGAAGTTCGAACTCGTCGTTCATGGGTGCAGACTCCTCGCGTCTTCGCCGCGTGCGCGACATCTGTCCTTTATACCGCGAGGAAACTAGATGCGGAAGGAATCGGCCGCGAGCGGCGCTGGTCGTGTCGCGGTCGCGCTATCATCGGCGCATGACAATACCTCTTCTTGCCGATAGCCCGGCCGCCCTCGACGCCCTTTCGCGCGTCGAAATTCTCTACACCGACCTGGACGGCACGCTGCTGGGTCTTGGCGGCTCGCTGCTGGTCGACGCAGAAGGCCAGCCCGCACTCCAAACCGCCGAGGCGGTCAACGCGCTCAACCTCGCCGGACTCCCCGTCGTCCTCGCTACCGGGCGCAACCGCATCCAGTGCACCGAGATCTCGCGGCTCTTGGGCTGGCGCGGATTTGTCGCCGAGCTGGGCTGCGTCATCGTGCCGGACCGCGGGGCTGACCCCATCTACTTCACGGGCGACTGGCCGTGCGAAGCGCTCGCTGCGGGCGAGACGCCGTACGAGCGCATCATCCGAGCCGGCGCCGTCGAGGCGCTCGTCGCTGCCTTCCCTGGCAAGCTCGAGCCGCACGCTCCCTATCACGTCAACCGAGAAGCCACCGTGCTTCTGCGCGGTTCACTGGACGTCGAGGAGGCTCGCGAGGTTCTCGGCGAGCTGGATGTGGCGGTGACGATCGTCGACAACGGCATCATCCATCCGCTGGCGACGGGCCTGGTCAACGTCGCCGAGGTCCACGCGTACCACCTGATGCCGCCTGGCGTGGCCAAGTCGGGCGCCATCGAACGCGACCTTGCCCGCCGAGGGCTTGCGCGCGAGCAAGCGGCGGCAATCGGCGATGCCGCAACCGACGTAGCGATGGCCGATGCGGTGGCACTGGGAGTGGTGGTCGCCAACGCGCAGGCGGACGCGAGGGTGCAGGCTGCCGCGCTGACCCGCAACAACGTGTACGCCGCATCGCGTGAGCGCGGCGAAGGCTGGGCCGAGTTCGCGGCAGCGTGGCTCGCGGCCAGGGGTGCGCGCTAGCTGACGAGCGTCACCGTCGGCGTGCAGCACGGTGTGCTCTCGGCGATGTCGGTGACCCAAGCCGCCGCGGCGCGCTCGATAACCTGCTCCACCCCCACGTGGAGCCGCTCTGCTTCCCCAAGCAAAGCCTCGTAGCATCGATCGTCGAACTCGATCTCGATGCGGTGCAGCTCACTCATGCCGGTAGCCCCTTCCATCCCAAGGGTCGTGCGGAGGTATTCGCGGCGGCAGGGGCACTCTCCTGCAACGGAGCGCTGGAGCGCCGTTGTCGACGAGCACCCCGGGGGGTTGCCCGGCCTCAATCGCAGGTGTAGGCTTGCCAATGCCTCAGAACCGGCGGAAACGTCAGTGCGAGGCATTGACATCGAGGAAGTCAGCTCCGTCCGTTACGGTGCGGCTCCTGTTCGAACACAGGCCACTGCCCGGAAATGTCGAGAGACGCCAATGGGTAGAACAGCCCTCGCCGGCTTAAGGCGAAGGCTAAGGTGGCTGGGCACGCGGCCCGGCGCGAAAGCGACCGGAACCGAAGGCGGAGCTACGACTCCGCTGCGTCGACGACACCACGCGTCGTGCGCCCTACGTCGGACAGTGCCAAATCCACGACGAGGGATGTGAGCGGTGAATCCGTCCGATTCGTATGCCCTTGGCGGGCGTGCGCGACCGGGCATGTACACGCTCGCCGTGTGCCAGCCGCAGCCCCTCGTCCATCCGGACGCAGGGGTTTTTTCGTTGTCCGACATGTAACCGGAAGACAAGGGTCTTCGTGAAACCACACAGTCCGTAGACCCCTCGGCACTCCTCCGACTCGTCGGCGGGACCCGAGGGGGGTTCTCGCCAGTGCGATCCACCGAGTCTCTAGAACCGCCACGCGCGTCTGCCACGCGCAGGACTCGGCCAGGAGGGAGTGCGCCATGATCTACCTGTCCAGAATGCTGGGCAAGCCGGTTCTCGATGCCCAAGGCGAAGAGATCGGCCACATCAGCGACATCGCCATCGCCACGGGCGAGGTCTTTCCCCGCGTAACATCGCTTGCCTTCAAGGGTCCGGACCGGACGCCTTTCATGCTGTCATGGCGCAAGTACGTCGCCGAGTTTGACGGCGAGCAGATCGCACTCAACGTGCCCCAGGCCGACCTGCGCTTCAGCTACCTGCAGCCCGACGAGGTCCTGCTCGCGCGCGACCTGATGAGCAAGCAGATTGTCGACACTCAGGGCATGAAGGTCGTGCGCGTCAACGACCTCAAGCTGTCCGAATCCCGCAACCAGCTCCGACTTCTCGGCGCCGAGGTGGGCGCGCGCGGCATCTTGCGGGGCATCTCGCCGGCACTCGAGACCGCGACTGACTGGGTGGTGCATCGTTTTGGTGGCAAGCTCTCGGAGCACCTCATCGCGTGGAACTACATGGACCTGCTCGACCGCGACCTGTCGCAGGTCAAGCTCTCCGTTACGCACAAGCGCCTCGACGAGCTGCACCCGGCCGACGTCGCCGACATCATCGAGCAGCTCTCCCCGAGCCAGCGGGCCGCGATCTTCACGCACCTCGACAACGAGTCGGCCGCCGACACGATCTCCGAGCTCGAGGACGAGCTGCAGGCCGACGTCATCGACGACCTCTCCGAGTCCCGCGCATCCGACCTGCTCGCCGAGATGGACCCGGACGACGCAGCCGACATCATCGGCGACCTGCCCTACGACAAGGCGGAGCGCCTGCTGCGCCTGATGGGCGTGGAGGACGCAAGCTCGATCCGCTCGCTGCTCGGCTACAAGGACAAGACCGCCGGCGGCATCATGACGCCAGAGGTCACGACTGTCAGCGAGGACATGACGGTCCAAGCCGTCATCGAGAAGCTTCGCGCCGAGTCGGCCGAGCATGAGAGCGTCTACTACGTCTACGTCGTCGAGGCCGGTTGTCGCCTGTCGGGAGTGATCTCGCTGCGCGACCTGCTGATGTCGTCGCCGGATACGCTGGTCAGCGAGATTGCCGAGCGCGACCTGTTCACCGCGCACGTCGACGACGACCAAGAGGATGTCGCCGAGCAGATGAGCAAGTACGACCTGCTCGCACTGCCGGTACTGGACGAGAACGGCTGCCTGCTCGGCATCGTCACGGTCGACGACGCCCTGGACGTACTCGAAGAGGAGTCCGCCGAGGACCTCGAGATGGCCACCGGTCGCCGAGACGGCTTTGCGGTCGCCGGGCTGTGGCAGTGGGTCAGCCGCAACGGCTGGCTCGTGGTGTGGGGTCTCGCGTTTCTCTCGGCAGCCGGGTTCGCGCGATGGGCCACGACATCGGCACACGGCGGCCCGAGTTCGGTCTATGCGCTCGCACTCACTCCGCTGATGGCGATCCTGTTCTCGCCCGTCGTGCTTCGCATCGCCGAGGACGTCGCCAGTCACGCCATGTCGCGCGTCATCGAAGCCGACGACGAGGACTCCCCGCCTTTGTGGCGCCGGCTCGCCTTCGACGGGCTGTCCGGACTGGGACTCGGCCTGCTCATCGGACTCATCACGTTCGGCGTCGCCGACCTCGCGCTCGCGACTCAGGACAACAACGCGCAGACGTTCGCCCTCGGCCTCGGCACGGCGCTGGGGCTCGCGGTGCTGGTAGTCACGATCGCGGGCACCATCATCGGTTGGTTCGCCGAGAAGCGCGCCGCCGCAGACAAGAAGGTCTCGCAAGCTTCGGTCTCGGTAGCGCTCATGGCTATCGGAGCGACGGCCACCGTCGTCTTCGTGATCGCGCTTGCAGTGCTCACCACCTCGTCGATCGCGGCTGGCTAGGGCTCCCGCATGACGACGCCGACCACCGACACCCTCATCGAGTCGCCGAGCAAGCGCACGCGCAACCGCGTGATGCTGCTTCTCGCCGCGCTCGGGCCGGGCATCATCGCGGCCTCCGCTGGCAACGACGCCGGCGGCATCGCGACGTACTCGACTGCCGGGGCCAGCTACGGCTACGCCACGTTGTGGATGATCTTCGTCATGACGTTCTCGCTGGTCATCGTTCAGGAGATGGCGGCGCGCATGGGAATGGTGAGCGGCAAGGGCTTCGCCGCACTCATTCGCGAGCGTTTCGGCATCCGGCCCACACTCTTTGCGATGTTCTGCCTGCTGGCCAGCAACGCGGCTACGTCGGTCGCCGAGTTCGCGGGAATCGCCGCATCCCTAGAGCTGTTCGGCGTCTCGAAGTACGTCTCGGTCCCGCTCGCCGCGATCGCGGTGTGGTTCTTGGTCGTCCGAGGCAGCTACCAGCGCGTCGAGAAGGTAGGGCTCGCTCTCTCGGCGATCTTCCTCTCATACGTGGTCGCCGCGTTCATGGCCAAGCCGGACTGGGGTGTGGTGCTCAAGGCCACGGTGGTTCCGCAGTTCGTGCCGACGACTGGATTCGTGCTCATCGTCATCGCCACCATCGGCACGACCATCGCGCCGTGGATGCAGTTCTTCGTGCAGAGCAACATCGTGGACAAAGGCGTCACGGTCAAAGAGATGTTCTACCAGCGCGTCGACGTGATCAGCGGCGCTATCTCGGCCAACATCGTGGCGTGGTTCATCATCGTCACCACCGGTGCCGTGCTCTACCCACGCGGCATCCGCGCATCCTCCGCCGAGAACGCGGCGCGCGCCTTGGCGCCGGTCGCCGGCCACTACGCGAGCATCCTGTTCGCGATCGGCCTCTTTGGCGCGTCGTTACTGGCAGCGTGCGTTCTGCCGCTAACGGCGAGCTACGCGATCTGTGAGGCGTTCGGCTTCGAGCGCGGCATCGACCGTAGTTGGTCCGAAGCGCCGGTCTTCAACGGCCTGTACACGTTCGTCATCTTCTTCGGCGCCGTTTTCGTGCTGATCCCGAATGCCCCACTGATCACGATCATGGTGCTCTCTCAGGCGGTCAACGGAGTGCTGTTGCCGTTCCTGCTCATCTTCATGATGATTATCGTCAACGACCGACGGATCATGGGGCGGTACGTCAACGGTCGGGTCTACAATGTCCTGGGGTGGACAACCGTCGTGGTGGTGATCGGACTCACCGTGGCGCTTCTCGGGATGCAAGCTCTGGGGATGAGCTAGGAACATATGGCCCATGCAAACGACAAGAGTGCCGACGCTGAAGCGGTCGCGCAAGCGAAGCGCGCGGCGCGTTCGCGCGCCCGGCTGGCGCGCGATAGCGTCCAGCAGACGGAGCGACGCTCCGCCGCTCACGAGCTGGCTTTCGTGCTCCTCGAACTCCCCGAACTCTCGAGCGTAGCGACGATCCTCGCCTACGCGGCACTGCCCAACGAGCTCGACCCGATGCCCGCGATCTGGCGAATGCGCAAGCGCGGCGTGCGGATTGCCTATCCGCGCATCGAGGCGCCGGGAGTTCTCGGCATGCACTACGTGGATCACGAGATGGAGCTGGTGCCGGGGCCGTTCGGGCTCGCTCAGCCAAGCGAGCACGCAGGTCATGCGCCACACCAGTGCATCGATGCGGTCATCGTGCCTGGCGTCGCCTTCGACGTGCAGGGAACGCGGCTGGGATACGGCGGCGGCTACTACGATCGGCTCCTGCCGATGATGCGTCCGGAGTGCGTGCGGATCGGGGTCGCCTTCGACGAGCAGGTGCTCGAGCACATCCCAACGGAGGACCACGACGAGTGCGTCGACATAGTCGTGACCCCAGCACGCATCATCAGACCCGACACGCCGAGACGGTTCTAGCCTCTAGCGCGCGGCCTCAAGTTCGCTGACGGTCACGAACGTGTAGCCCTGCGCCTTGAGCCAGTCGATCGCCAACGGCAAAGCGGCGATCGTCTCGCTGCGGTCTCCCCCACCGTCGTGCATCAGTACGATCGAGGCCCGACCGATCTCGCGTTGCAGGTTGTTCAGGATCTTGGGGACTCCTGGCTTCGACCAGTCCAGCGTGTCGACATCCCACAACACAATGCTTTCATGTTCGGTCTTGGCCTGCGCCCAGACCGTGTTGTTGATGGCACCGTACGGCGGGCGGAAGAGCGTGGCGGTCTCGCCCGTGGCGGCCTTGATCGCGGAGGCCCCATCCGCGATCTGATGTCGCACGCCCGGCGCCTTGAGCTTGGTGAGGAACGGATGATTCCACGAGTGATTGCCGATGACGTCACCCGCGGCGATCACCGCGCGCGAGATGGCTGGGTAGTGCTGCACCTGCTGGCCGAGTTCGAAGAACGTGGCGCGCACGCCCGCGGCCTTGAGGATCGCGACGATCTTCTCGGTCTGGACCGGCCAGGGGCCGTCGTCGAAGGTAAGGGCGACGAGCTTCGCGCCCGAGGCGGGCATCGACGCTTGCAGCACGATGTTCTCGGCGGGGGTGACGACCGTATTGGAGACGATCTGACCCGAGATGGCGCCCTTTCGCACCACCGAGACTCCCGGTTTGCCGGGACGCACGACCGTCAGAATCGGGCCGGTGCCTTGGATGGTGGCGGTGGGGTCGATGGAGACCGTCGTAGAAATCGTGCGCTCCGTGCGGTCTGCGCCGGAGTGGCTGGTGATGACGTCGCCCTCGAAGACGCGCTGCGTGGCGTCGACCGGGCGTCCGTTGCGCTCGTAGGTGCCCGGGTCGCCCGCGCTCATGCCAATGATTCCGCCCTTGATGCTGAACAGCGACCCGGCTCGACCGTTCGTGTAGTGCGCGGCGGCCAGGTCGGCGATGGTCGTGCCGGGCTTGACCGTGCGCGAGATGCCGTCGACGTCGACGCGAACCGGCCCGCTCAAACCCCACAGCACCGCAACGAGGGCTGCAGCCAGCAGGACACCGGCGACCGCGCTCAGCAGGCTGATGCCTTCGCGCGGGGGGACGACGATGCGGGTATCGGAGGAGGTCATAAGGAACGTCTACTGCGAGATGTCTGCCACGTGTGCACCCGAGAGCTCTAGGAGCTCGGCGAGGTGCACGCGGACCATCGATGACGGCGTGCCCGCCGCCGGGTAGACCGTCTCGAAACGCCCGAGCGACGAGTCGGCAAACAGCGGGAGTTCGGCCGGCAAATCGAACGGCGAGACGCCGCCGATCGCGTACCCGGTGGCAGCACGGACCGTGTCGGCGTCGGCGAATCGCGCCTTGCCCCCGCCGAGCAGCGCCGCGATCGCGTCGGTGTCGCCTCGGCGGTCGCCCGCGACCAGCGCGACGACCGGCTTGTCGTCGACCACGAACACCAGCGACTTCACGATCTGCCCGAGCTCGCAGCCCATCGCATCGGCCGCCTCTTGAGCCGTCTTGGTCGACTGCTCGAACTCGAAGAGACCCTCGGCCAGGCCGTGGGCCTCCAGGTAGCTGCGAACGCGCTCGCGCGAACCCGCCTTGCGCGGGGCGTCAGTCATGTGGCTACTGTCCCTTCATCCACGATGCCGGGGCCCGCGAAGGCACCCGAAGCGGGAAGCGAAGCGACTCGAGAACGGCCTCGAGGTTGTCCTGCCAGATGATCAGCGACTTCAAGTCGAGCTTCATCAGCGGAAAGAGCAGGTCGGCGTGGGCGACGGTAAAGCCGTTGCGAATCAGGAACGGCGTACCCAGCATCGGCATGTCGTCGACCACGGCGCCAGGAGCGTTGAAGCCGAACGCCTCGACGCGGCGCTCTCCCCTGCCCACGAGGTCGCGCAATGCCGCGCGGATCAATACCGTTCCCAGACCATGGTGCCGAGCGTCCACCGAGACGTGCAGGCACGAAATCAGCGGCACGGACGGATCGGTGGGCGCAGCGGCAAACGTCTGCGACTGCGGGAAGTAGGTGCTCGGCGCGTACTTGATGAAGCCGAGCAACTCGTCGTCCTCGTAGGCGACGCGCCCGCACTCGCCCCACTCGTCCGTGACGCGGCGATACCACGCGCGCTGCAACTCGGCATCGCATGTGGCGCCGCACAGCCGCGCGCGCTCGCCAGCGCTCTCCCAGAACGTGCAGCCGCCACAACCGGCGGGAAGCCGGCCGAGGTCATCGAACGATAGTGGTCGTAGTCTGCGAGTCATCTCTCGTCTGTCTGTAGGGCGTGCTGACCAGTATAGCGGGGCTTGGCACTCTGCCCGCGCTCAGTCGTCGTCGTCGGGCGGCCCGGCAGCTTCAACGATGGTGTCGCGCATCGACTTGAGGAAGCCGCCAACCTTCTTGGCCGTGTCACTCTTGGCGGCGACTTTGACCGCTGACTTCGTATACGCCGCCGCGGTCTTGGCTCCCTGCACGGCGGCCGTCGTGGCCTTCGTCGCCTGATCCTGCGCCACGGCCGCCGCGCGGCCGGCAACCGCCGCTGCCCCGCCGTCGGACTCGATAGCGCGCACCTCTTCGCGCACGACTATCGCCTCGCCGTCCCAGCCGTTGACCAGCTTGGCCGGAATGTCGACGGTCCCGATCGCCACGTCGGCCGCGATGCCGCTCGTCAGTCCCAGGCCGTTGAGCCGTCCGTCGTCCTCGTCGATGACGGCGTCGCGGACGTAGCCCAGCGGCTTGCCCGCCTCGGACCGCACCTTCATGCCTCGCCAGATGACGGCTTTGTCCCAGTCGATCCCGAGCCGCTTGGCTGCGGGCTTGCCCCATGCAGCCTTACCATCGACAACGACCTTGTCGGCCAGCACGGTAGCTCGATCGAAAGCGAGCAAGACATCCTTGCGGCGGTAGATGAACAGGATGTCGGGGCGCGCGACCAAGTAGCCCACGGCAACGGGCTTCTCGGCGTCGAAGACGACGTCGACCACCTTGCCGATCTTCTTGCGCGTCCCCGCGCGGTTCTTCTCGCCGTAGACCGGCAACCGGTCCAAGGCCTGCAGTGTGAGCTTCATGGGCGCCGTCCGCCTCTAGCCGGGAGAAACGAAGACCGGCCCTCAGCTGAGGGCCGGTCTGAGCGTACCATGGCGCGGCCCCGAAGCTAGACCTCGGGGACGGCGTCCTTGACGGCGTCGACCGCGTCGGACGCGACGTCCTTGGCTGCGTCGACGGCGTCCTCAACGGGCGTCTCGCCGGGAGCGGCCTTCTTGGCTACGAAGTCGAGACCCTCGTGAGCCTTGCTTGCGGCCATGTCGACGCCGGACTTAGTGCCCTCGGCAGCCTTGTCGACGACGTCCTTGACCGCTGGCGCGGCGTCGGTCAGCTTGTCCTTGGCGACCTCGGCGGACTTGGCGACCTGCTCCTGCAGACGCGTGCGCGCCTCGTCGATCTTCTCGCGGAGCTGCTCGCTCTTCTCATTGGCCGTGACCTTGCCCGTGTCGACGACTTCGCTCACCTTGTCGACGCCGGTCGCGTACATATCGCCTGCCTGGCCCCAGTAATCGCTGGCCCGCTCGGTGAGCATCTCGCGTGTCTCGGAACCGGGACGCGGCGCAAACAGCAAGCCGAGCACCGCTCCGATCAGACCGCCCAAAAGAAACGCACCGAAGACCGAACCTCCACGCCTCTCGTACATCCTCAAGCACCTCCGTGAATCGATGCGTCGTACGTCGATGATTGCGCCCGGCAACGTGCACCGGGCCTCAGTTGGCTACTTACCCGAATCTCCTCGGGATAGAGCGGCCTCTATGAGCCTTGATACCACATCTTGGAAGGTCATGTCCGCAGCTTCTGCTGCCATGGGCAGGAGCGAGGTCTCTGTCATACCCGGAGACGAGTTGCATTCGAGCACAAACGGGTTGCCCTCGGCATCCAACATCATGTCGACTCGGCTCACGTCGCGGCAGCCCAAAGCGTTGTGGACCGCGCACGCGACCTCGGAGGCGGCCTTCGCCGCGTCGGCCGTGATCCGAGCCGGCGCGAAGAACTCGGCCTCACCCGGTGTCACCCTCGCCGAGAAGTCGTACAGCTCGCCCGAGGGCACGATCTCGACGGCCGGCAGCACGAGTGCGTCCGCACCCTCGCCGAGTACCGAGACCGCAAGCTCGGTGCCCTGGATCCAGCCCTCGACGATGGCGCTCGTGTCGTAGCTGAGCGCCGAGAGAAGCGCATCGGCCAGGTCGTCCGCCGAGTCGACGCGGCGAAAGCCGAGCGCCGAGCCCTGTCGGCCCGGCTTGACCGCGACCGGGAAGCCGCCGACCGCGTCGGGGATGAGGTCGAGCGCCGTAGCGGCACCCATCTCCTTGAACGCGTCGGCGGTCAGCGTGACCCAAGCCGGCGTGGGGATGCCCTTCTCGGTGAAGAGGTGCTTGGTGACCGACTTGTCCCACGACAGCGCACACGCCACGACCCCCGGACCCGTGTACGGAATGCCGAGAAACTCGAGCAACTCCTGGATGGTGCCGTCCTCGCCGTACTTGCCGTGCAGCGCGATGTAGGCGGCGTCCGGGCGCTCTGAGCGCAGGGTCGCGACGAGGTCGGCTGTGACATCGAGCGCGAGCACCTTGTAGCCGGCCGCCTCCAGTGCGTCGCAGACTCGTCGCCCGCTCGCGAGCGAGACCTCGCGCTCGAGCGAACGACCGCCCATCAAGACCGCGATCTTCTCTTTCATGCCGCCCCCTCTTCGCGCGGCAGCAGGGCCCCCGCCGCGATGAATGCGCGATACAGCTCAAGTCGATCTTCGATGACCTCGGCGAGGCGCCGAATGGCCTCCTCGATCTGCTCCGGGGCAGCGTAGCAGAAGGCCAGCCGCATGCAGTTCTTGCCCGTCTCGCCGTCCGGGTAGAAGCCGTCACCCGGCGCGTAGGTCACACCGCGCTCGACCGCCTCGGCAAGCATTGTGGCGCAGTCGACATACGTTGGCAGCTCGACCCAGACGAAGAAGCCTCCGTCCGGCTTGGTCCAGCGCGCCTCGGGCGGGAAGTGCTCCGCAAGCGCGTTGCACATCGCGTCGCGCCGCTCGGCGTACGTGCGCGTGAGAGCTTGGAGCGTGCGGCGCCAGCGGGTGCCTTGGAAGTAGCGCTCGGCGGTGCACTGCGCGAAGTTGCTTCCGCATAGATCGGCGGCCTGCTTGACCAGCAACACCTTGGCGAGAATCGGCTTGGGCGCGGTCACCCATCCGAGACGCAGGCCCGGTGCGAAGATCTTCGAGAACGTTCCAAGGTAGATGACCTCGTCGTCGAGGGAGCGCAGCGGCTTCATGTGGCCGCCATCGAAGCGCAGGCGGCCGTACGGGTCGTCCTCGACAACGGGGATGTCGTACTCGCGCGCGAGTTCGAGCAGGCGACGGCGGCGCTCCGGCGACATCGTGACGCCGGCGGGGTTCTGGAAGTTCGGAATGGTGTAGATGAACTTGGCGCCGCGCGCGCCGAGTTTCGCGAGTTCGGCTTCGAGCAGGTCCATGCGCATGCCATCGTCGTCCATCGGGATGCAGCGAACGTCGGGTTGATACGCACTGAACGCTTGGAGAGCGCCCACGTACGTGGGCCCTTCCGTGATGATGACGTCGCCCGAGTTGATGAACGCTTTTGCAAGAAGATCGAGACCCTGCTGCGCACCAGCTGTGATCAGTACGTCCTCGGGCTTGAGGCGCACGCCGATCTCGGCCATGAGCTCGGTGACGAGCTGGCGGATCTGGGGGCGGCCATCGCTTCCGCCGTACTGGAGTGCGGCGATCCCCTCCTGCAGGACCGCGTCGTGAGCCGCCCGTGCGACCGCGTCAGCGGGCACGAGATCCACGGCGGGCATCCCGCCGGAGAGCGAGATCATGTCGGGACGCGACGCGGCGGCAAACAGGTCGCGCACCGCGCTGCTGCGGACTCCGTTGATGCAGTCCGAGTAGCGATCGGACCACCTGTCGAACACGATTCTGGCAGTACCCATGTCTTCATCCTCACCGGAAAACACAACACCCCCTCCGCCTGATTGGGCGAGGGGGCATTCGCGGTACCACCAATCTTCGTCCCGCGCGGCCGGTGAGCCTTGACGCGAGACCTCAATTCCCGGGATACCGGTCCGGGGCCGACCCGCTTCCGGCTTGAGCGCTTTCGCGCCGCCCTGGCGGGGGACTTTGGAGGGGTGGCTGGGCCAGACTGCGCCCTCTTCCCTCACATCCGTGGTGCTATGTGCAGCCCCCGCTTATGCCAGCCGAGGTGTGCGGAGAACTCTAACAGCGCCTCGCCGAGCAGGTCAAACGGGCCAGGGCGAGCGGCGCCCGGTTGGCGGTAGGCGGCGGCTAGCTGACCGCAGCGGCTGCGCGCACCGCGCGCAGTCCCGCGACGATCGCGTCGACGTCGGGCTTTTCGGCGGGAAGACCCATGAGCCAGTCGACCACACTCACGCCCTCACGCAGCGAGCCTAGCGCCACGAGGTCGATGTCGTAGGCGAGGCGCACTCTGTAGACGTTGGGGCCGTCGGTGGCGAAGTCCCAGCTGGTCTCGGCCCGAAGCGAACGCGGCGAGCCGGACAGCGCCATAATCTCGACCGCGACGTGTTCGAGGAGGTGAGGGGTCTCGGTATCCGAGAGCTCGGCGATCATGCCGTGCGACGTGCCGTTCTCGCACGTGTGGCGCGCGAGCCCGGGCAGAAGCGCCAGCGCCCGCTGGGCAAGTGCGGGCGACACAGACGTGCGCGCAAACGCTGGCTCGGCGCGGACGAGCGCCTCGAGGGCGCCAGGCGCAACGTCGATGCGTCCGATGGTGAGCGCGCTCATGCTAGGCGGGCGGCACGTTCGTGATCGTGACGTTGCGCGACGCCCGCGTCCCGAGGAAGTAGGCGATCGACGCTGCAACCACGACGACGCCCACCGCGACAAGCACGGCTCGCGTGACGTTCTCCTCGTAGACCTCGCGCACGACCTGCTTGCTCTGCACGAGCGCCAGGTCCTGAATCTGCCCCACGCGCTGCTTGAGCTCGTCGAGCGACACGCGCTCCGCTGGCGGAATGTAGAGCGGCTGGCCCTTTGCCGGGTCGGGTGTCATGACTGGATGCTCCTCACTTTGAGGTACGTGAACAGCGCGGCGCCGAGAAGCAGCAGCACGCCGATAAGTGCAAGTGCGCCTGGCCAGGTCAGGTAGTGCGCGAGCACGAGCAGAATCGCGACGGCCACGAAGCCGATGCCCAGCGAAAGGGTGAACGCTGCGGCCAACGCAAATGCAATCAGGCGCCCAAGCTGCTGGCCGGGTAGCACCACTTTGTCGCGCATGACGCCAGCGGCCTCTTGGCGCAGGTAGTTGACGGCCATCTGAAGCAGGTCGGCGATCGCGTCAACCAGCGACTCGGGCTTGGGCTCGGGCGCAGCCGGTTCGGGCTCCGGTGCGGGCGCGGGTTCGGCCGCGGAGGCAGGCGCCGCGCTTCCAGCGGCCTTCGCAGACTGAGGGGCGGGCGCGGGCGCAGCGGCCGACTCTGCAGCGTTCTCGGCAGGGGGCGTGGCGGGCTGTGGAGTCGACTCGCCGATCGGTGGTTTGGTCGCGTCGGAGCCGGAAGGGTCGGACATGTTCTCAGGACCTCCCGAGGGAGAGCGTGGTTTGCGTCCCAACGAAGATACCCCAAAACACGTGTGGCGCCGGAGAGCTCCCGGCGCCACACCTACCACCCGAAAGTTCGGGGCCTAGTACCAACCCTGGCTGTAGCTGTGTGCGAGCGCACGGCGCGGGGTCTTGTAGACACCCTTGATGTCGCGAATGGCTCGCGCAGTGTTCCAGAACGGATCGCTCCACTTCTTGCTGTTGGTGCGGATCTGAAACAAGCCGCGGTAGCTGCCTGTCACGCAGCGGGTATCCCAGCTGCTCTCACGATAGGCCAGCTTGATGAGCGCCTTCACGTCGGCTTGAGAAAGCTTGTAGCGGGCCGCAACCTTGCGGATGACGCGAACCGTATACGCTTCCTTCTTGTGCCGATGCTTGTGCTTCATGGTCTTGGCCATGGCCGGCGAGGCCGCGATCCCGAAGATCAGCGTCGCCAACAGCGCGACGACCACGAGCGACATCAGGCGAACACGAGTGCTTGAATTCACGAACAACCTCCGAATACCGGGTACAGGGCAGACGACGGCACGGAGGCGAGAAGGCCGCACTACGGCCTTGGACAGCTGAGGGGCTGGGGGTGAGGGGCTAGCTGCCTCGCATCCGGCACGTTCGGACGGCTAGCCGTCGTCTCATGCCAGAGAAGCGCTATGCATCTTGGCGGTGTGGACCTTCATGTGTTGTTCGGTCTCTAATGCCCGCCCAAAAAGCGCGGACCTTTCGCGGCCGATCAGACCGGACTTTGTCTTCCGGCGACTGCTGCGCAGATCCGAGGGCCGTCCCGGTCGTCATCCGGCCCAACGCTGCAGCGCCACGAATACCAAACGAACGTTCGATAGTATACCGAACCGTTGCCAGACCGGCAAATCCCCCGGCCACCAGAACGCAAGTCGGGGGCGACCCGCGATGCAGGCCGCCCCCGAGTCTATGCGTTCGAATCCGCTACTTGGTGGCGGTCGCAGCCTTGCTGCCGCGAGCGGAAGCCAAGCGCTCTAGCACCTTGCCGAGTTCGGTTATCTTGGCTCCGTACGTCGCCCAGTCGCCGGCGCGTTGTGCCTTGGTGGCGTCGAGATAGAGCTGCTGCGCAAGCGCCGCATCCCCTGTCGTTGCCGCCGGTAGAGGCGTTCCGGTCGCAGTAGTCGAGCCGTCCGACGCCGTCGAAGGCGCCTGCTGCCCGAACACCTTCATCAGCGCGTCTTGCAGGGTCGCTTCCATCTCAACCTTGTCCGAGTACGCAACGATCACGCGGGTGAGTTCGGGGATGGCCGTCGTGTCGGCCTGCAGGTACAGGGGTTGGATGTAGACGATGGAGTTCTTGATCGGCAGAACCAGCATGTTGCCGAGCAGCACCTGGCTGCCGCCCTGCCGCCACAGCGAGAGTTGCGGCGAAATCACGGAGTCCTGCTCGATTCGCGCGCTCACCTGCTGCGGGCCGAGAACCACGCGATCCTTGGGGAACAGGTAGACGGTTCGCTCGCCGTAGCTCCCCGGATCTGAGTTGGCTGCGACCCAGCCGATCATGTTGTCACGGTTTCTGGGCGTGTAGGGCTGCATCAGGTAGAAGTGCTCGGCGGTCTGGCCCGGCAGCTTCATGAGGACGTAGAACGGTTCGACGGTCTTGCCGATCCGCTCGCCCGGAAGCTCCCACTGGTCTTCCTTGTTGTAGAAGACGCGCGGATCGGTCATGTGGTAGGTGCGGTAGATCTCGGCCTGCGCTTCGAAGATGCCCTGCGGGTAGCGGAAGTGGTCGCGCACGTCCTGCGGGATCTTGTCGCCGTCGACGACCAGCGAAGGAAAGACCTTGCGCCACGCCTGCAGTATCGGGTCGGTCTTGTCGAAGGCGTAGAAGGTTGTCGTGCCGTCGAACGCGTCGACCGTGACCTTGACCGAGTTGCGCAGGTAGGTGGTTGACGGGTCGTTGGGCAGCCCCTCGGAGTACGGGAACGAGTCGGTGCTCGTGTATCCGTCGATCACCCAAAGAATGCGGCCGTTCACCAGGACGGGATACGCGTCGTTCTCGAAGGTCAGGAACGGCGCCAGCGTCTTGAGGCGCGTCATCAGGTCTCGGCGCATCAGGACTCGGCTGTTCGAGCCGACCGCCGGCGACAGGAACAGGTCGGTCGAGCCGAGGTCGATGGCCCACGCGAGGCGCTGCGCCAGGTTTCCAACCGGCACGCCGCCCTTCCCTTTGTAGGTGTTGTACGCGTTGGTCTCGCCCTGCGGATAGTCGAACTCTTGGGACTTGGTGTCGACGATGGCGTAGTCCGTGGTCGCCTCACCGAAGTAGATGCGCGGCTCGGTGATCTTCAGGTCGCTGGTGGTTGTCGGCGGGATGTCGCCGATGATGAACTGCGGCAATCCGCGCGAGTCAGCCGAGTTCACAGGGCTCATCACCAGTCCGAACCCGTGCGTATACGCGAGGTGTTGGTTGACCCAGGTCTGCGAAGCCGCGGGCAGCGACGAGGAGTTCATCTCCCTCGCCGAGACCAGCACTTGCTGCTCGACGCCGTTGATCACGTAGCGGTCGACGTCGACGTCCGGGAACTCGTAGTACGGCCGGATCGACTGCAGCTGCGCGTAGGACTGTCCGACGACCTTGGGGTCCCACAGGCGCACGTTCTGGATCGTCTGGGGGTCCGAGATCACCCCGGTCGCCGTCAGACTCTCATCGGCGGGAAAGCTCTGGCCTTTCACGTCGTTCAGGCCAAAGGCGGTCCGCGTCATGGCGATGTTGCGCGAGATGTAGGGCGCTTCGAGCACCTGCTCGTTGGGGCTGACGATGAACGCCTGGGTGAGCGCTGGCCACGCGACTCCGAGCAGAATACCGGCAGCCACCCACACGGCAAGGGCGGTCAGCGGCAGGCGCCAGCCCTTGTAGCGGATGTTGAGGAGTAGCGCGATGGCCGTGACCGCCGACACGCCAATCAGGATCCAGTACGCGGGCAACTGCGCGTGGACGTCAGTGTAGCCAGCGCCGATGATCTGCCCGGTCACCGAGAAGTCGAGCTTGTAGATGTCGATCCAGTACTGGAAGCCCCACACCGCGACGATGAACGCCGCCAGAACCGACAGGTGCGCCTTGACATGCGGCGCGAATCCCTTGAACCGCGCCCAGGGCTGGATAGCCCCGTCGGCGACGTGCACGGCGGCCGTCAGAATCGTGGTCAGGATGAGCAGACCCATCGCCCAGTCGGCCAACGCGGTGAACGCCGGCAGCAGAAAGACGAAGAAGCTGACGTCCTTGCCAAACTGCGGGTCGACGTAGCCGAACGGGACGGCGTTCAGCGCGAGGCGAAACGTCTGCCACTGCGCGGCCATGCCCAGCCCGTTGAGGAACGCCAGTATCAGCGAGCCCCAGAGAATCGCGCGATCCAGGATCGGCCCCATGTTGGTGCGAATGGCCTGAAGCACGACCGCGAACTGCTCGGGCACGTTGTTGGGAACCGCCACGGGGGTGGCACGTGGCGCCATCTTGCGGGCCACGCGCATGTTCACGTAGAGAACGACGAAGGTCATCGCTGCGAAGACCGCGCCGATCGCAAGCTCGGACCAGATTCGCGTCAGGAACACGCTCTTCTGCCCCAGATCGGCGAACCACAAGAAGTCTATCCAGACACTTGAGAACCACGTGATGAGCGGCAGAACAATGAAAAGGAGCACCGCGCCAACGATCGTGATGGCGATGGGCAGCGTCGAGCGACCTCGTGGTGCAGCCATTCTTAGGTCCCCTCGGAGCGGTCGTTAGACGTAGTCTTCGACCTGGATGTTGATCAGCCTCGGGTCAAGCGTACCCCGTACGCTCAAATCGTGGCGCTCGGCGAGGTCAATGTCGAATGGTTCGTCTATGAGATTGCCGTCTGCGCTGGTAATCACGCGCACCGTGGGCTTGAGCGGTTCGCCGTCGGTCGGCTTCACCACGATCGCGACTTCATCGCTCGTGAGCTCGACAACCGTGCACGGCGGATACATCCCGAGCATGTTGACGAATAGCCGGACGAGCACAGGATCGAGCGAGTCGCCCGCACCCTGCGCGAGCAGGCTCATCGCCTCGTCCTGCACCCGAGCCGCCGAGTAGCTTCGCCGAGACGTCATCGCGTCGTATGCGTCCACCACCGCGACGATGCGTCCCACCAGGTGTTGCGGCCGCGGAACGGGGCGCCGCGGATAGCCCGTGCCGTCGTAACGCATGTGATGCTCGAGCACACTGACGATGGAGGACTTATCGATTCCGGGCATCATCGCGATCATCTCGGCGCCGAGGACCGGGTGGCGCTGCATCGCGGCCCACTCCTCGGGCGTGAGCTGTCCCGGTTTGTTGATCAGGTCGTGGCCGATAGCCAGCTTGCCGATGTCGTGCATCAGCGAGCCCGTGCCCAGGGAGGACAGGAACTTGTCGTCCTTGGAGATGAGCGAGCCGAGCGCCAGCGAGAGGATGGCGACGTTGACTGAGTGGTAGAACGTGTACTCGTCGTAGTTCTTCAAGCCCGTGAGCTGCAGCATCGAGTAGCGGTTGTTCAGCACTGAGTCGACGAGCGAGCGCACGACCGTGCGCACCTTGGTGGGGTTGATCGCCATCTGGCGGCGCAACCGCTCGTCGAGCTCTTCCATCAGCTCCACTGCGCTGGTAAACGCGTGGTACGCCATCTCGTCTTCGGTGCCGACGAACTCCGGCTGCGCGGCGAGTACCAGACCGATCTGGACGTGCGGGATGTCGGCGGCCTGCGCGAGTCGCAGAATGCCGCCCGCAGCTTCGACGTCGCAGTCGTCCACGCTCAGCACCACCGCCGCGCGTGCGATTTCGCTGCTCTCGATGCCCTGCTTGAAGATGAGCGAGCCCACGCCGATCGCCTGCATCTCGGAGGTGAACTGGTCGTAGGTGACGCTTTCCTCGGCGAGGAGCTGATCGCCGAGCAGAATCTCGCCCTCGAAGAACGCGAGCTGGAGTTCGACGCCCTCGTCGTGGTAGATGGCGAGTGCTCGTCCGAGCTGCGCGACGTTCTCGACAACCGCCGGGTGCTCGAGCGGGTAGAAACGCACGCTTCGGCGAAGTGCGTACAGCGCCTTGAGCACTTCTTTGGCGTGCGAGGCCTGCTTGCCCGAGTAGTGAATCGCGCCCACGCCGAGTTGCTCTTGGGCGATGAGAAGGCTATCGGTGCTGACCGGAGTCGGCGGGGGTGTTGGTGCGTCGGCCGGTGTCATCGCTGACCCCCCTTCGCCTTGAGAGCGGCGACCGCAGATTCGGCGGCGGTGCGCAGCTCTTTGGCGCCTCGCCCACCGATGATCGAGCGCTTGCGCGCCAGAGCTTGTAGGGTGGGGAGCGCCTCCGGTTCGCCGATTCGGCCAAGGGCCTCCATCGCTTCGACCCGCGGCCCGTTCTCGCGGTTCCCGCGACCCTCACCTTTGGCGACGGCTTCAAGACCCGGCACCGCGGCGCGCGTACCACGCAGCCCGAGATAGCGCGCCGCCAACTGGACGTTGTGGGCGTCCTCGTCGGTGAGCGCGGCAACCAGCATCTCGATGGCCATGCGGTCGTCTTGCACCATCGATAGCGCGCGGATGGTCTCTCGGCGAACCCGGGGCTCGGGGTGACGAAGCGTGCGTTCCATCGCGCCGATGATGGTGGGCGACTTGGTGGAGCCGAGAATCGCGACGACGTTGCGCACGAAGTACCAGCGCGAGTCGGTAACGTGCAGTGCGAGCTCCGGGATGTTCTTGTCCGCGTCCTTGGAGATCAGGTCGACCAGTGCCTTGCGCTCGGCGCGGTCCGGCTCGTCGGCCAGTTGTTCGAGAAGCGGGCGCACGGCCAGCGCGCCAAGCGTGTTGAGCAGTCGCTGCGCGGCTTCGTACTCGGGCTGGCCCGGCTCGTAGGTGCGCAGGGTCTGCGTGATCGCGCGGATGTCGTCAGGCCGAGCAAAACGCGTGACCGCACCCTCGAGGCGACGAACCTGCTCGGGTGAGAGGCTGGGGTTCTCGGCGGCGTGGACGAGGTTGAGCGCCGCCTCGGCCGCCGTCTCGATGTCACCTCGGGCCACCAGCGCGTCGAGCGCGTCTTCCAGCGATGACATGGTGTTGGCGAACTGAGTCTCGCGCGACTCCAAGCCGGCGAGCGTGACGAGCGAGGCGATGATGTCGCCGTCGGTGACGCCAACCTCGGCCTCCTCGCGCAGGGCCAGGATGTCGGGGTCGTTTGTCTCTTCGAGCGCGCCGGAAAGCGGTGCCTGGTCGATGAGGTTGAGTACCAGTGCCGCAGCCCCATCCAGTCCGGTTCGCGGGCGAGACCGGCGCACGGTCAGCTTGGTGGGAACGCCCTGCGAGATGACCTCGTCGATCATCTCGCGAGACGCACCGGCGGCCTGCATGGCGCCGGTAGCCGCCTGCGCCACTCGCTCGCGCTCCATATGCGAGATCTGGACGAGGTTCTTCAGCGCGCGGATGAAGCCCATCTTGCGCTCATCGAAGTCCTCGCCATCGACCAGCATTCGCATGATCTCTTCGAGGTTGAGCTTGCGCAGCGTGCCTCCGACGCTCTCCGACGTGCGCGCCTCGGGAAGCAGCTCGTTCTCGAGCAGCTGTTGGCGCATCTCGGGATCGAGCGCCCAGAGCGCGTCGGCGAACATGCGTGTCATCTTGTCGGCGGGTGGGCCGGTCTGCTCGCTGATCATGTGCGAGAACTCGACGAACCGCTTGCGTAGCGCGGCGAGATCGAGCGTGCCGCCCTCCGTCCCGCCCTCGCCGGTGGTGTCGGTGAGGTAGTGCCTGATCGCGGCTTCGTCGCCACTCACGCGGGCCAGCTCGATGCGCTCGCGAGAGCGCGGCGCGCTGGAGCGAACCTCGACGCTCGTGGTGGTCGGCGAAATGCCTTCGTCGTCGGCATACTCGCCTTCGCCCTCGTCAGTCTGTTGGTTGACGAGGGTGACCTGCGTCTCGATGACGGTGATGGTGCCCACGCCCTGATCCCACAGCTGAGCCTCGTAGCCGCCCGCTGCGATGAGCTCCTCGGGGGTGTACTTGAGCACGGTGAGGAACGAGATGATGTCTTGCGGCGTCACGCCGGAGTGGAAGCGAACCACCGCAAGCCGGCGGTTGTAGAACTCCATCGCCAGCGCGTCGAACGCCGACTGGCCTGGGAAGATGGGCAGGTCGTCGAAGTAGAGGCCGTTCTTGGTGACCGCCAGCGAGATCTCGGGGTACTCCTCGAGCGCGTCGTTAAGCGCGTTGACGGCCTCGACAGCGTTCTCTCGCGGAATGGTGCTGGAGGGTGGATAGAGCGCGACGGCTTTGTTCGCCACGACGAGCTGGCGCATGAAGCGCTCGATGATGGGCGGCGCTTTCTCGACACCGGCCTGTTCCGTGGTCAAAGACCCTCCTCCGGTTGCCCCGCGCCGTCGCGATCGTCTTGGCCTGACCCATTATAGGTCTTGCCGAGCAGGGCACGGGCGCGAAACCCTCCTGCGCTATCATCGGCGCATGGCTGCCCCGGCTACACCTGAATCGGCACATCCCGACTCGCAGAACCGTGCGGGCACAGTGCCGATGCTGCTCGCATCGCAGTCGCCACGACGCCGACGCCTCCTCGAGTGGCTGGAGCTGCCGTTCCAGTGCGCGGCCGTCGACACTCCCGAGTCGCTCGACACGCCGCTCGCAGCCGACCCTCCCGCGCTCGCCGTCTCACTCGCCGCCGAGAAGGCCGCCGAGGCCCGCGCGCAGGGGTTGGGCGCGGGCGCGCTGGTGCTGTGCTTCGACACGATCGTGGTGCTCGACGAGGCGGTGCTGGGCAAGCCCGCCGACGTGTACGACGCCTGGCGGATGCTGCGCGCGCTGTCCGGCCGCACGCACCAGGTGGTGACCGGCATCGCGCTGCTCGCGCCCGACGTCGACGAGCCCCGGGTACTGGCGGTGACCACGGATGTCGAGATGAAGTCGCTGACCGACGCCGACATCCAGGAGTGGATGGCTCACGGCACGTTCCTTGGCTGCGCCGGCGCCTACAACATCGAGGCGCAGGTCGCCGAGGTTACCGTCGACGAGTGCTACCAGAACGTGGCTGGCCTGCCGCTGTGCCACCTCTGCGCGATGCTCGCGCGCGACGAGCGCCTGCGCGCGTGGCTCCCGGGCGAGCCGGCAGTACCGATCGCGGCGTGCGACGCTGCGCTGGGGCGGGCGTGCCGGCTAGGGCCGCAGGTCGTGGATGCAGCTGGCTGAAGCGCCGATCAGGCGCCCGCCGGGCGGACGCCTGATGCGTGATGCGGTGCGTTCGTTGCGGGCGCCCTAGGGCAGTCCCTCGACGAGATCAGTCCCTGCGAGCGCTCGCTTGAGTTGCGAATAGTTGCGGAGTCCCACCACATGCAAGCGCCCGTCTGAGTCGCGGGCTATCTCGAATTCCAGGGTCACGTTCGGTCTCCCAGGCTCGGTGAATGTCATGCTGGCCAACGAACCGGCCACCTCCAGCGACTTCGCCGAGCGAGATCCAGCCAGATGGCCAACCCCATCGAACAGGTCACCCATGAATGTTGACGCTGGAATCAGCTCGGTGAGATGACGCCCAGCGGAGTTCACGCCGTTGTCCGTTGTCCACTCACTGTTGACGACCATGTCGTAGGTCGACGTAGCTCCTTTGCTGGCAAGGCGCTGGTCGAAGATTGCTATTGCGTCGGTAGGGATACCGCTTTGTTGGGAGACCAGCGAGTGCACGAGCCTCCCGTAGTCCGTGTTGCCGAGTACCACGGCGCGAACCCATGACGCAGTGTCGTTGTGGTTTGCACCCAACAGCTCGTAGCCGAGGTCACCCGGCTCTTCTGGCTGGCGAAACTTCAACATCAGCGCGCGAACCTCGGAAGGACTGGCGATGGCGGAGGTCTCAACCGCGTGAGTGGTCTCGTGGATGAGCGGGCTTGAGCGATACGTTCCACGCTTCACGCACGCCGCCGCTGCGGTCATGAGTAGGCCCGCCAACAGGAGCAGCGCCACCCTGCCAACTCTCTGGGTGAAACCTCGCGTGTGTGGCCCTCCCACTAGATTCGACCCCCGTAGGGAGCCTTCGGCTCGTAGTCAAAGAAGCGTCCCGCCCATGTGGGCGTCCAGGAATTCAAACGCGTTGCGATCGGGATGAAGCGAGCGCCCTCTCGGTATTGCCCGCGAGCGCTCCCTGCGCACTCGAACAACTTGGGGCTGCCGCCGTCGCGAACGACCATCACGATGTGGCCCATCTTTCCGCCCGACCAGCCTCTCACCAGAACGTCGCCGACCTGCCAAGGGCGTCCAGAGTAGAACTGCTTCTGGCTCCAGTGCTTCGTCCTCCACGACAAGTGCTCGACGAACGAATCCGTATTCCATCTTGAGCTGCTCGTGGGATCTGGGATGTGCTTGTTGAACCACGTGCCAGCCTTGCGGAAGATCCACGCGACCGCTCCCGAACAGTCCATCTGCCCGTTCTTCTTGGGCCTCTGGACGTGCGCGCCGTGGCTGTAGCCGACGTTCCACTTCACGAGCTGCGTTGCCGCGGCGATCAGTTTCGCGCGCGCGTGTTCAAACTCGTCTTGGTGGTGGAGCGACAGGAACATCGTTCCGCTCGGATCGGTGCGCCCGACTGGGTCACCGGCGCAGTATTGGTAGGGGCTCCCTTCGCCGTCCGCCCGCTGCGGGTCTTTCGAGATGAATGCACCCACCGAAGGGTCGTAGTAGCGAGCCAAGCAGTAGTACAGACCGCTCTCGGAGTCGAATGTGTAGGCCGCGTAGCGCAGTGGTTGGCGCGCCGCGATGAACGCCGCCGTTGTCGCTGGCACCTTCGCAGTACCCGCGCTGCTCATCTCCGTGCAGACCCCATACGCGTCGTAGCAGTACATCGCGAACGCAGCACCGCTAGCATCCAGCAACTCGCGCACGTCGCCTCGGTCACTCGTGTCGACCAGGAACGGAGTCGGGGTCGCGTCGCCGCCCGCATACACGCCGGCGTAGAGCTGGCCGGAGCCGTCGAAGATGTAGTCAACGGTCCAAGTCGCCCCGTCGGAACGGTTCGCCGAGAGCCCCACAAGCCGGTTGTCCTCGTAGTCGTAGTCGGTCGTCGTCGTCACGCCAGCGCTCGTCACCGCCGAGCGCACTCGCTGGCCCGAGGAGTCATAGCTGTAGGTTGCACTCCCGGTCGGCCACGTGATGCCCGCCAGCCGGTCTCCCATCCAGACGTAGCTCGTCTCGTTGGGATTGGTGCCGGTTCCCGCCGCCACTCGGCGGCCCCGCGAATCGCTCTGGTAACGCCGCGCGCCCGCCGCGACAAGCCTGCCGGTCCCGCTCGTCTCGTACGACAAGGAACTAGTGGCCGAAACGCCGCGCTTCACGCCCAGAAGCGCCCCCGACTGCGGATCGTATTCGTAGCTGGTGGTCGTCCCGTTGAAACTGGCCGACACAAGCCGACCCGCGAGGTCATAGCCGTAGTCCGAGGCCTCGTCGCGAGAACCGAATGCGAGATGTCGCGAGTCGTGTGTCTTCCGACCGCTGATCGGGCTGTAGGTATAGTCGGCCGTTGCCGTGCCTGCCCTCGACTGGGCGAGCTGCCCGGCCTGCGTCCAAGCGCATGCCCGTGCGATGGGGAGTGAATTCGACGTCGTCGACACCACGCGACCAGCCGAGTCGGTCGTCGCGACTGAGAAGTCCAGCGACGTCCCGGCGAACCTGGCCAGCAGCGAGCGAAGCGCGCCCGCACCATCGGTGACGGTCGTGACCGAAGCCACTCCGGATCGAGACACCCGCGTCGCCGTGGTCAGCCCATCGGCCGCGTACGCCGCGATCTCGGAACTCGGAACTCCCGCGCTCGTGACTACGCTCGACGTGGCGTCGTGCCCTGCGCTGTCATAGGACGTGGTTGTCGTCCGCACCACTGCAGAGCCGCTCGACTCCACGGATCCCGTCGATCGCCCGAAGCAGTCGTACGCGTAGACCGCCGTTGAGCCGTCGGGATTCACTTGCCGAGCCACCCGCCCCTGTCCATCGTAGTCGGCCAGGCTGACAAGCCCATTCACATCAGCCTTCACCAAGTGGCCCAGCGCGTCGTAGACGTTTCGGGTGACGGAGCCGTCAAACTCGTTAGTGCGCAGCGTCCACCCAAGCACGTTGACCAGCTTCGTGGTCGCCGCCTGCGTCCCGAGCGCACTCGCAACCTCGTTGCCTTCCAGATCGAACTGTGCGGACTCACTGCTGCCGTCGGCCTCCAGGACGTCGGTTGTTCTGCCGTCCAAGTCCGTCTCGAACTCTGTCTCGGCGACTCCGGCGTCGGTCTTCTCGGCCTCGCTCGTCAGATTGCCGGCATCGTCGTACGAGAAACTCGTCGTGGGACCTTCGGCGTCCGACTGCTTGGCGAGATCCCCGTGGCTGTGTAGCTCGTGACCGTGCTTGCCGTGTTCGCGCCAGGCTTAGTCGAGCTGGTCTCCTCGCCCTCTGCGTTGAAACTCGTTCGCTGGGATGCCGCGACCGAGGCCAAGTCGGCGCCCTCCTCCCAGCTCTGCTTCACGTTGCCTTGCGCATCGAACTTCTGCACGACCGCGCCAGGGACCGCACTGTCGTCGGATTTCACCTCTCGGCCGGCAGCGTCGTAGACGTGGGCGACGGTCGACACGGTGGCTCCATCGGAGGCCTTTGCCGTCTCGGTGGTGACGTTACCCGCACCGTCGACCTCCGTCTCCCGCCAGTCGACGATCGCCGAGGTGGCCGGGTTCGACCGCCACGACCTGGCGACCTCGCCCAGAGTCCCGTAGCGTGTGTGGGTGACCGTGCCGCTCGCATCCACCGCCTCAAGTTCTCGGCCCGAAGCATCCAAGGTCTGCTGGACAGTCGTGATGCCGAGGGCGTCGACGGCCGACTTCACACCACCGTAGCCGTCCAACCATGTGTGACTGACTAGATCGCGCGACGAGCCTTCGGCCAGCTCGACGTTCTTCAGCGTGGTCGTCTGTGCCTCGCCGCTGTCGGAGTAGTCGCTGTAGTCGGTCTCGGCGACTCGGGAAGCGTCGACGCGCTTCTTCTGCGTGGCGAGCGTGCCATCCGAGTTGTATGCGAACTCGACATGCGAGCGGTCGCCGGCGCCGTTGAGCGTCTTCTCCTCGACAAGCAGGTTGCCGGCGCCGTCGAAAGAGCGTGTCGTTTGCGCGCCGCGGGCGTCTGTCTCGGCGACGCAAAGGTCGTTCGAGTATGCGAAAGTCGTGACCGCCCCGTTCTCGTCGGTCGCCGACAGCTCATTGCCGCGACCGTCGTGCGCCGACATAGTGGTTCGCCCGGACGGGCTGACCTCGATAATCTGGTTGCCATCGACGTCGTAGCCGTCGCGCGTTACGGCCGAAGTGTTCTCCTGACTCGCCGAAACCTGCTCGCCGAGCCGGTCGAACCCGATCGTGCTTGTACCTGACGCTGTGACGACAGTGCCTCGACCCGCCGATACGTCCCAGCTCACCGTCCGCGGCATCTGAGGCGTGCGTCCGCCGGAGTCGTTGGTGACCGTCAGGCTCGTGCCCGTCGAGCCGTAACTCACTCCCCAGAGAGCCTCGCCGTTCGCCCCCGCCGAGAAGCCGGGCGCGGCGATTGCCACGATGTGGCGCAGCCCGTCGTACCGGTACACAGTCGTCGACTGCGCGTTGCTGCCGGGAAGCCGCACAGTCGTGAGCGACGTGGGAACCGCGTCGTAGGTGACGACCCGGTCAGCCTCGCCCGTCACGTGCGCAGTCGCGTTGGTGGCGCGTCCGCTCACGAAGGTCACCGTGATGCGGCGTTCGTGCAGTAGTGGGACGTCCTTGGGCGAGCGGATCGTGAGAGCGGAGCCGTCGCTTGCCCAGTCGTAGCGCACAGTGTTGCCGTTGCCGTCGGCCTCACTCGAAAGGCGTCCAGCGGCATCGAACGTGGTACGCGTGCGGTCCTTGTGCACGAGAGTGAAGCCGCTTGCCGAGTCACCCGTCAGCACGTCGGTGTCCCCATGCGGCGCAACCCACCCGTCGCCAACGCGCGCGAACACATGCAAGTCGCCACGCTCGTCTACGTACGTGGCGGCATCGCCGCTGGCGGCTACGCTGCGCTCGAACCCGAAGCGCCATCCGGGAGCCAAGAGCCCGCTGCTGACACTCGACGACCGGTACGTGCGTGCGACGGAGACGGCAGGTCCCACTCCGGGAATCTCAAGGTCCGTAGCAGACAGCGTTAGGTCGCCTCGGTCCAAACGCACCGAACCTGAGTTGCCGTTTAGGGAGCCCAGATCGACCGCAGTGTGCCGGGGCGCATCCGAGACGTGCTTGGTGCGACCATCAAGCTCCACAGTCAGCGTGGCGCACTGCCCGATAGGCGCGCTACCCGCGCTGTTGAAAGGTACGACCTTCCACGCGTAGCTCGGCGTGCCGTCGAAGACGGTGCCCTGCGTCCTTGCGTACAGCGGGCGAGGATCGTCACGCAACTCCGTTGTGCCAGCCGCGAACGGATTGCCCGCGAACTCAGACGTCATCGAAGCAATCGCCGAGTCGCTCGGATACAGGTGCTTGCCCGCAGTCGACCAGCTTGTCGCTGTCGTGGTTGCGACGCGCTCGTACTGGTGACCGTCGAACAGGTAGACGCCATAGCCCGTGGCGATCGGCGCGGAGTCCCAAGTCAGGGCGACCGCGCCTCGGCCCGCCGTATCCGTGTCGCACAGGGCATCGTTGATGCCGTCAGCATTGGTGTCGGACTCGGCGAACCAGGAAGCGCTCGCGCTCGTGGTTGCACACGGGACGGCTGAAGGAGAGACCAGTACTGCGTACGACGTCCCCTGGTCCTGCCATGCGGTCTGCCAGTCGGGATCGATAGTTCTCAGCTGGTTGGCTTGAACGTCGCCGTGGCCTTTGCCGATCCGGTACACGAACGTCACGTCTCGGCCATCGCCTCGACTCACCGTCGAGCAGGCTGCAAGATCGGGTTCGATGCCTGCGTCGGGCGTCGACAGGGTAGCAGGCGTCGGATAATACGAGATGTAACCTCCCTCGACAGGGGTTGAGACCCACGCACCGCCCGGCAGTGCTGCGGTGAACGCGAACTGAGCCTGCAGCGCCGTTGCGCCGGTTGCAGTGCGCCCCTCGACCTTCGCCTGCAGATTCGTGACCGCGCGCGACGTGGCGTGCAGGTTGAGCGACACCGTGTCGCCAGCGTGGTATGCGGGCTTGAGCGCATCAGCCGTCACGGACGGCGGAGTGTAGTCCACAACCAGATGCGGTTGCCGGGAAGTCCACGCTGTGTACTCGGCGGACCGGAAGCTGTGCTGCGAGATAGCCGACTCGTTGTTGGCGTACAGCACGAGTCCGTTGTTGGGCATCGACCCGTTGAACCAGCCTTGCACCGAGTTGGTCATGTCCCAGGCGACGTACTGATTGGCTCCGGCTGGAATCGAGCGGTAGTCACCGCCGCCGCCGATCGCCACGGAACCGTTCCCGAACGTGTTAGCCCACGTGGCGTTGTACCCCCACGTGCCGCGAATCGGCTGGCACACGATGGTGAAGTTGCCGCCCGACGAGTTCTGCCAGAGATACGTCTGCAGAACTGCCGAGTTGATCGCCGACCCATTCGGAATCGAATTCAGGTTGAAGTTGACGAACGCGCGACGCACATCGCCCGAGCCGAACGTGGACGCGTCGAGGTGCTCGTCGGAGTAGTGGTAGGACGAGTCCCCCTTTGCGACGAACGTATCGTTGCGCGTGTCTGAGGGTCCGGCGAATGTGACGGCCGGGTCCACGTAGACCGGATACACGCGGGCCGCGTCTTCGAGCCAACCGCGTGGCACCTGATACGTCAGGTACGCACCACTATCGGTAGGCACGACACGCATCGTCGCGGTGGTGCACATTGCCGGACCGCCTGCGGACGTCTCGGCGGAGTCGTATACCGAGAGCGGCTCGATGCGGCCCGCCTGCGCGCCGGTCGTCGAATCGAAGAGCGCGAACGCACCGGTTCCCGGCTCGGTGTAGACGGCGAGGTTCTTGAGGCTGACGAAGAACGAGAACGTGTCCGGCGCCTGGGGCGAGTCGAGCACCAGCGTGTCCTTGACGCCGTTGCTTCGCGTCTCGTACTTGAGTTGGGTCGCCGTCTGCGCCAGCGGGCAGACTGCCTCATCGCCTATGGCCATCATCCCGGCCTCGCGACCGCCCAGAAGGTCCATGCCCATCGACCAGTGATCGCTGGACACGGTCACGGGCGCACCAGTTGCCGCATCCGAGCCGAACGTCTCGGTCAGCTCGGTCGCCTTCGCACGCGACTGTCCGAACACGCCCGTGGGCACAAGGGTGGGATCCACGTCGTCCCAGTGGCCGGCGTTGTCTCGGAAGTGGATGGGCTGGGTGAAGATCTCGGCTCGCCGAGAACCGTCGGTCAGCTGGTAGGTGCTGGAGTCGGCTGTTCGCGACGCCACGACCTCAGCGACCACGCCGGGCTTACTACTCGCCGAGACGGACGGCGGACTCGCCACGGTATCGACGACAGGCGGCGCCGAACCAGCGGCGGCAACAGAAGCGCCAGACAGCACGCTGGACGTCAGCATCGCCGACGCAAGAAGCGCCGAGAGCACGCGGTGGACACCGGGCAGAGAAGACAGCTTCATCGTGATTCCCCCCAGAATCTTCGATGGAGTGAGCCCCGGCAGTGGATGGCGGCGCAGCGCGCGTGCGACCGACACGCGGTCGCGCAGATCGCGTAGCGTCCAAGGGCCGCCCGACTGTTCGGGCGCAATGCGAGCCTACGACCGCAGCCTTACCTCGAACTTCCGGGAATGCGACCCCGCTCTTCATCGCTAACTGTAGTGAACAGTGGTAACCCCCGCGTTAACTGCTTGTCACAGCGGAGTGATACATTCCTGCGAACGTCGCATTTGCGGCGGGTAGAGCGGCCTCTCCGGGGGGAGATCACCGCAAAGATGAAGGGGTAGCCATGTTGGGCAAACGCTCGGTCGCACGCCTGCTCTTGATCGTCGCCGCAGTCGCGGCACTTACGATGGCATTTGCCAGCGCTGCGCTGGCGGCACCCACGGTGCCGATCATGACCTTCAACGACCTTCGCACCGCGCTCGGCAGCGGCCCGCTGGACGGCTACATGGCCACCGTGGTCCAGGGCTCCGATATTGCCACCATCCCACTCAAGGTCCTGGCAGTTCCCAAGACCGGGGACGCCTACGACGAGGGATCGCTCATCACCTTCGATGCGACCGGTTCGGTCATTGCGCAGTACGGCGGCATCGTCGCCGGAATGAGCGGTAGCCCCGTCTATGTCAAGACCGCCAGCGGCGACAAGCTCGTGGGCGCCGTCTCCTACGGCGACTACTTCACGCTGGGCGGCCGAGGCCTCGCAACGCCCATCGAGGCGATGTCGAAGATCGAGACCGATCACGCCACCGACGTCGTGCCCATGAGCGCGCCGGTGATCACCTCCAGCGGCGTCATCAACAAGATCATCATCGCGCCGGATCCTCAGGACTACTCGGCTGAGGCAGCGGCTGGTGCATTCGTCGCCAAGCCGCTCGGCTCGGTCTTCATCGGCGGGATGAAGCCCACCTCGACCATGTACAAAGCGCTGGCCCAGGACCTCACGGCTCACGGCGTCAGCCTCGTGAACATCGAGGCGCCTCTGAGCTCCGGAGGCAGCGGCCCTCTCTTCTCCACCGAGATGACTGCCGGTGCAAGCGTGGCGGCACTCGCTGCGCGCGGCGACATGATCGTGGGTGGCGCCGGTACGGTCACCTACGTCAACGGCAACAACGTGCTCGCGTTCGGCCACCCGGCGTACTGGTCGGGCGCCACGAGCCTGTACATGGCCAACGCCTGGATCGAGAGCGTCTGGCCGAGCTCCTACGAGGCGTACAAGGTGTGGGACGCCGGCGCAGTGAATGGCGTCATCACTCAGGACCGCCGTTCCGGCGTCCTCGGCAAGCTGGGTGCTGTCGCCAACGAGACCACGATCACGGCGACCGCCACAGACCGCGAGAGCCACGCCACCACATCGTCGACGGTCTACATTCCGCGCCAGCTCTTCAGCAACGGCATGGCCGACGGCTCCATGGCCGCTGCCGCGGTCTACATGGCGGGCTACAACCTCTACGACCAAAGCCTTTTGGCCGGTAGCGCGTACACCACCACGACGGTCGACGTCGCCGACGGCAAAGGCAGCAGCTACGAGGTCGTCATCCCCAACCACATCGACAGCCCCGACACCGTCTACGACGCATCCATGGACTCGGAGATGGCCATCGACGACCTGCAGTCCGTCCTGCAGTGGGGTAACGAGGACCTTCGAATCCTGTCGGTTCGCCTGGAGGGCACGTACTCCGCGAAGCACGAGCGTGCCACCATCGTGGGCGTCGAGGCGCCCAACGGCGTCAAGATCGGCGCCAACCGCGTCAACGTACAGGCAATCGTCTACGGCCAAGAAGCGACGCAAACCATCGCAACAACTCTCACCGTCCCGGCCGGAACAGCGCTGGGTGGAACGATCTCGGCCACGTCACTCGATACCGGGTCCAGTGACGATCAGACGGACTCCGAGGCGCCCGTGGCGCGCACTACCATCGCCGGGGAGGTCAAGGACCTCAACAATTCGCTGCCCCAGAGCACGGTAGCCGTCACCTTCCAGCCGAGCCTCTCGGGTCAGGACTCTTCGTCGTTCACCAAGCCCCCATCGACTACGCCGATCACCGCCAACACGGTGACCCAGTGGCCCATCACCGGCTACGCCGAGACCGATGTGACGCAGATCAACATCCTCGACGCATCGGGCTCCATCTCGTTCGGCGACTGGCCCTACATCGTGGGCGAGATCGACGGTCCCTCGGATCCGACAACCGTCACGGTGTACGCGACGCAGGCCGGCAGCTCGGTCGAGACACTCATCGACACCACGCAGCCCACCCTGTCCGACGGCAGTCTCGAGTTCGAGTTCTTCGACCTGCCCCCGATCTACACGAACACGACCTACCGCGTGCACGTCGACGCGACGCCCGGCAACTCTGGCGCAGACACCTACGTGACGGTGGGCGTGAAGGCGCCAGTAAGCCTCAGAACGTCGGCCGGCCACATCAAGCCAGGTAGAACCGTAGGCCTTACCGCAAGCGTCTATCCCAACACCGCAGCAGGCGGCACCGTGGTCTTCGAGCGCCTCTCGGGCAAGAAGTGGCTGAAGCTCGCGAGCAAGACGCTTGCGGTATCCGGCTCCTACGCCAAGGCCTCCTACTCGTGGAAGCCTGGCAAGGGCACGCAGAAGGTTCGCGCCCGCTACCTCGGCGGCACGTACAACGCAGCCAACACCTCCGGCACCAAGGCGGTCCTCGTCAAGTAGCCGAGAACCCCTCGCGCGCTAGCGCGCAACCGTAGTACGCAAGCGCCCGGCGGATCGATTCCGCCGGGCGCTTCTGCGTGCTCTCACATAGCATGCGGCCGTCTCGGCTGCGGGCTCCGGGCGCCGTTTCACACAGTTCTTGCGAAGTCGTCACGTCCGCGCAACGACTTGCAGCCTCGTTGCAACCACTTCCGTTCCGTGCCGCCCAACAATGGCAATGGCGGGACTCGCACATCGTCGCTCCGTGATGGCCAGGCCGGCTCCACCCGAGAAGCCCGATACCGGCCAGCACGGCGACTCGCACCCCAGCTCGCCACTCAATAACGAGCACAAATACGAAGGGGGCACGTGATGGACCGCAGGGATTTCATCAAGTCAGGTGCGATCGGCGCAGCCGCGCTGACGGTCGGAGGTTTGGCTCCGTGGCTCACCCCGGAGGGCGCTTTCGCCGCAAGCAGGATGCATCGCGAGAACGGCAAGCCTTGGAAGTTCGGCGTCATGGCCGACACGCAGTGGGGCAAGAACCTCGACGGCCAGAACCCTGGCACGTGCGCGGTGGGCATCATCAGCCTGGTCAACGCCGAGTTCATCAAGCACGGCGTCAAGTTCGTCATCCAGGTGGGCGACCTGATCGACCAGGAAGACGACACCACCAATGGCACCGCAGGCAAGCGGACCATGCCCGTTCGCGCCGCGGCAGCGCAGGCGCTCTACGACGCCGAGATCGGCTTCTTCCCGCTCCGTGGCAACCACGAGGGCAGCACGACGGCCGCGAACGAGTTCCTCGGCCTGTACCCGCAGGCACGCGGGTACGGCAAGCACGTCCACGGCGCCGACAACTTCTCGAGCCCGTTCGCCGCGCTTGACGGCCTGAGCTACTCGTTTGACTTCAGCAACGTTCGCTTCGTGATGCTCGACCAGTTCGCTCGTGCCGACGGCAGCGTCTTCAACGGCACGACCACGGCCTACCTCTCGCCGGCAAGCACCGGCCCGTCGACCGCGGCAGTTGGCGCCAACATCATCGACCAGCAGCCTTGGATCGACTCCAGCCTCTCTGGTCGCCGCAAGAACTCCCACGCGTTCGTGCTCGCACACAAGAACCTGATCGGCCAGAACCACGTCGACACGCTCTTCGGCGACGATCCGTCGAAGAACCCGGCCGGCCGCAACGCGTTCATCGGCAGCCTCGCGAAGAACGGCGTGCGCTATACGCTGGGTGGGCACGACCACATGCATCATCGCTCGCTCGTGACCAGTCCCGATGGGTCTGCCACGGTCAAGGAAATCATCTGCTCCTCGGACAGCTACAAGTTCTACTATCCGGCGAAGCCCTCCAACGTC
>JARLGT010000115.1 GCA_031292615.1 Coriobacteriia bacterium
CTCCGGACTACGAGACGGTGCTGGCTCTCAGCATGATGCGCTCCGGCGGCATCCACGAGCTTCGCATGGAGGGTCTGGAGTTCTCGGCGGGCGACATCCGCAACCCGGATTACGCTGCGCCTCCCGAGGACTTCGCCGAGGGCCCGAGCGAGAACTAGCATCACATGACTGCAACCGCGCTGGCGTCCACGATCCTAACCTTCACGGCGATCGTGGGCGTCGGTGCGCTGCTTCGCGCGACCGGCGTCCTTCGGCGCGAGCACGCGAAGCCCATCAACGCCGTCATCATCTACGTCGGCCTTCCTGCCTACATCTTCCGAGCGGTTCATGGCGCCGCGCTGCGCACGGACCTGCTCGGAGTGGTCGCGGTCGCCTGGCTTGTCTTCGGGGTGATGCTGGCGCTCGGTTGGCTCGGCGCCCGGCTCCTTAAGCTTCCACGGGAGGTCGCTGGGGGCTTCATCGTCGCAACCGCACTGGGAAACACCGGCTACATCGGCTATCCCATCACGGCCGCCTTGCTGGGTACGGAGCATCTGACGGAGGCGATCTTCTACGACGTCTTCGGGACGGTGTTCGCGCTGGCGCTCGTAGGCCTGCTGGTCGCGCAACGATTCGGAACCAACGACGAGGCGCGCATCAACCCGCTTCGCGAGCTGGTGACCTTCCCCGCTGTCATCGCACTTGCGGCCGCGCTTCTGCTGCGCACCGTGCCGATTCCGAGCCCGGTAATGGATGGGTTAGGACTGCTCGCCAACATGGTGGCACCGCTCATCATGATCTCCGTGGGCGTCTCGCTTCGTTGGCGAACCATCGGTCGTCAGGCACTTCCGCTTGCAACGCTCACTGGCCTGCGCTTGCTGGCAGCGCCCGTGATCGGGCTGGCCCTTGGGCTGGTCTTGCTTGGGCCCGGCGTGCCGTTGCAGGTGGCCGTGCTGGAGGCGGGGATGCCGGCGATGATGCTCACATTGGTGGTAGGCGAGCGGTTTGGGCTCGACACCGATTTCATCGCGTCGGCGATCTTCGTGACTACCGCTGCCTCAGCACTCACGCTGCCGCTGGTGCAGCTCCTAGCGTTTCGCTAGCTGGTCAACTGCCGACGTGCCCGAGGGGGACGTGGCATGCGGCTACTCGAAGCACTCACGGAGCTGGTCTATCCCACACGCTGCGCGGGATGCGAGCTTCCCGGCGCCGTCCTGTGCGATACCTGCCGAGACACCCTTCCGCGCATAGACGGTCTCGGCGCCTGTCCTCGCTGCGGAGCGCCGTACGGCCACCTCGTGTGCACGGAGTGCTGGAGTCGCGAGTGGGCGTTCTCGGCTGCACTGTCGCTGGGCGAGTTCGAGTCGCAACTCGCACGCGCGGTCGTGCTGCACAAGGACGCGGGCGAGCAGCGCCTCGGCGCGGTTCTGGGCTCGCTACTCGCCGAGCAGGTCGCGTCCGCCTGGCCGGGATGGGCCGAGTCGGTCACATTCATACCGGCTACGCGCGCGGCGCTGCGGCGACGCGGTTTCGACCACGGCCGGGCGATCGCCACACACGTCGCCGAGCAACTCGGCCTGCCGCTCTCAGACGCTCTGGTGCGCGCGTCCGCCGTTGACCAACGCACGCTTGGCCGAGTCGAACGCGCGCGCAACGCTGCAGGCAGTTTCTCGGCAGACGTGGCCGTGAGCGGCAACGTGTTGCTGTGCGACGACGTGTTCACGACTGGCTCCACGCTGGACGCAGCGGCCGATGTGTTGCTGGGCTCCGGTGCCGAAGAAGTGCGGTGCGCCACCGTCGCTCGCGCTTGGTAGCCGCGTTCGGGCGTCGGAGCCGCGTGCTAGAATCGTGCCTGCTCCCGCCCGGGTCTGTGGTTGCGGGCGCTTCGGCGCCTTAGTTCACGGTAGACGCGGCCGAAAGAACCCACGTAAGCCGGTGGCGCGAGTCATCGCGCGAGCATGGCGCGTCTTAGGGGTAAGTCGTACCGCCCGATTACGATCGCATCCCGCGGTCTCGGGCGAGAGAGCCGGTAGTGAGATAGCATCAAGCGGAAGCTCCAGTACGCGAGTGTGGGGCCAAAGACCAGGTCAGCCGGGCGGGAGCACCCACGACTTGAAGGGGAGGCGCGCACTGTGAGGCAGGTTCGCCGGGTCGGCATCGCCGCCGCCGTGGCCGCGCTTGCACTGTGCGCTCTCTTGCCGCTCGGCGGATGTGCAGGTGGCGCCGAGCCGCCGTCGCCGCTCACGCCACAGCTCGCTCCGCCCACCATTCACGAGGCGGGCGTGCTGCGCGCCGGCGTCGACCTCTCGTATCCGCCGTTTGGTGGCGTTCAGGACTCTCGCCAAGCAGGACTCGACATCGACGTGGCATCGGCGCTGGCCGGACGGCTGGGCCTCAAGGTGCAGATCATCGACGTCAAGGCCTCCGAGTTGGCCACTGCGCTCGCGGACAACCGCATCGATGTTGGGCTGTCCGCTCCGTTCTCGGCCGATGTTCTGACTCGGGCGAGCATCGCGGGGACGTACCTGGCCGACGGCCCCGCACTCTTCTCGACCGCCACCAGCATGTCGGTCACGCCTACGAGCGCGGCGGGAGCGCTAGACGGCGTCAAGATCGGCGCTCAACAGGACTCCGAGGCGTACTGGCTACTGGCCCAGGACCGCGGCACCGGCGGCGTGGCTGCTTTTCCCACACTCCGGGAGGCGCTTGCGGCGCTGGTGCGAGGCGACGTGGCGGCAGTTGGTGGTGATGCTCTCGTCGGCGCCTACATGGCTCGCGACTATCCGAGCGTGCGCTACGCCGGCGCCCTCGCGACCGCGCACCCGCTCGGCATCGCCGTCTCGGCGGACAACTCGCGACTTGGCGATGCGGTGCGCCTGACGCTCGACTCGATGGCGTCGGACGGCGTGCTCGAGGCGATTCGCGCCACCTGGGTGGGCGGGTTGCCCAAGCTTCCACTCGCCGGCGAAGATGCATCGACAGTGCCGCTAGCGAGTGAAGTGACCTCAACGATGCCATCAAGCCAGCTGACGTCTCCCTAGGACGAAGGCGCACCGAGTGCGATTCTGCATCGCATAAACGAGCAGGTGAGAATACATCGAGCCAACTTCTGAATCAGATTCGACCTGTTCTGGATACCACAAATCGGACTCGCGTCCTTGCAGTAAGCGTGTATGATTATGCATTGAAGTTTGCCGAGCGTCTGGCTGGGGTGCCAGATACGCATGTCGGAAACGACGAGGAGGAACGATGCAGAAGGCGCGTAAGTACGTTGGCCTGCTGCTCGCGGTTGCCTTGGTGTTCGCCCTTGTGGCGCTCACTGGCTGCGGGCAGAGCACGACCACCACACCGGCTAGCACAACGGGTAGCAGCACCACACCTGCGACACCGGCCTACAAGCTTGTGACCCCGGGGCAGCTGACCGTGGGCTCGGACACGTCTTTCCCGCCGTTCGAGTCGATGAACGGCCAGACTGCCGAGGGTTTTGACGTCGACATGATGAACGCCATCGGCAAGCAGATGGGCCTGAAGGTCGTCTTCCAGACCGAGGGTTTTGACACCATCATCGCCAGCGTGAACGGCCACAAGTTCGACGCGATTGCATCGGGTATGACGATCACGCCCGAACGCCAGAAGACGATCATCTTCTCGGATCCGTACTTCGACTCGAACCAGTCGGTTGCCGTTCTCAAGAGCTCGGGCATCACGACTGAGACCCAGCTCTACGGCAAGAAGATCGCCGTGCAGTCCGGCACCACGGGTGAGAAGTGGGCCACAGAGCACCTGGTCCCGCATGGCGCCAAGATCGTCCCGTTCAAGACCGCAACTGACGCTTTCAACGCGCTTCAGGCAAAGACCGTTGACGCCGTTGTCAACGACCTTCCTGTGAGCGTCGAGATCATCAAGGAAGGCCCGACCCGCGGCTTCACGATCATCGACTCGATCGCGACGGGCGAGCAGTATGGCATCGGCATCGCGAAGGACAATCCTGAGCTGGCCACGGCCATCAACGATGCGCTTGGCAAGATCAAGGCGAGCGGCGAGCTCAAGCAGATCTATGACAAGTGGATCCAGACGACGCCCGCTCAGTAGCGGCTGACGTCTGATCGGCACGACCGATTGGGAACGCGAGAGGCCCCCGGCCGATGGGCCGGGGGCCTTTTCACTTCAGTCAGAACGGTGGGAGAGGGACAGATGAGTCTGAGAAGAACGGTTGGCCCGAGGGCACTGGCGGTGTGGCTGATCGTGCTCTTTATCGCGGCCGCCGGCCTCATGGGCGCCAGACCTGCGCCGGTCTACGCCCTGAACCAAGCGCAGGTCACCCTCGATCAGAGCACAGGCGATCAGCCGATTCGCTACACGTTCGAGGCAAACACCGATGCGAGCGAAACGCTCGACTCGATCAGCTTGGCGTTCCCTGAGGGTTTCGACATCAAGGACTCCAAGACCGACGTCGTGACGCTCCAAGGCCTCAACCGCGTTACCGTGCCCTACACGAGCAGTGTCGCCGGGCAGGTAGTCACCGTGAAGTTCGAGAAGCCGGTTGCCGGCGGCAGCGATCTTCGAGTGACTGTCGGGAACGTACTCACACCAGCCAAGGGCGGAACCTACAGCCTGAAGGTGACGTACCTCTCGGGCGGCCAAGAGAAGACGTTCGTGTCGACGAACGCGCAGAACACGACGAGCTTCTCATTTGCGACGCCGACGTTGGGCGAATCGATCGCGCATCGACTCGACCAATCTCCACTCGTCGCGAAGTGGAACTCAGTTCCGTTCCTGAACCTGTTTCTGCAGCCGCAGTACGCGGTCATTGCGCTGACCACTGTCTGGCAGGGTTGGCTTATCTCGATCAGCTTGATCCTGCTGGCGTTCCCGCTCGCGATCGTCGGCGGCCTCATGCTTGCGTTCATGAAGATGGCAAAGATCGCGCCTATTCGATGGATTGCGAACGTATACGTGAACGTGATCCGAGGCACGCCGCTCTTCCTGCAGATCGCGGTCGCATTTGTGGGTCTGCCGATCGCTGGGCTGCGCGTGCAGTGGTTTGCCACCGGCGTGATCGTTCTGGCGCTCAACAGCTCGGCCTACCTGGCGGAGATCTTCAGAGCCGGCATCCAGTCCATCAACAAGGGGCAGTTCGAGGCCGCTAGTTCGCTCGGCATGACGTACCCCCAGGCGATGGGCTTTGTTGTGGTCCCGCAGACGGTCAAGCGCGTTCTGCCGACGATGACTTCTGAGTTCATCCTGCTCTTCAAGGACACGGCGCTCCTATCTGCAGTCGGCGTGTTCGAATTGATGCTCTATTCGAACAGCTTGGTCGCGCGCAGCGGCAACATCACGCCTTTCATGATCGCCGCGTGCTACTACCTCATCATCACCATCCCGCTCATCAACATCGTGGCGGTACTCGAGGCCAAGCTTGCGGTCTCCGAGGGCGGCTCGGTCGCTTCTCTAGACGAGAAGAAGAAGGGTCGCAGCTGGTGGCGTTGGCGGCCGTCGAGTGCTGGCCCCGAGTCCGAGTTCCTCACATCGACCGCCGAGCATGAGTCGAGGTAGCAATGGCTGAACCTATCGTTCGCATCAAGAACCTTCACAAGTCCTTCGGCTCGCTCGAGGTACTGAAGGGCGTCGACCTCGAGGTGGACAAGGGCGAGACGGTGGTCGTGCTGGGCCCATCGGGCTCGGGCAAGTCGACCATGCTGCGCTGCATCAACCGGCTCGAAGAACCGACCGTCGGGCAGATCTACTTCGAGGACACCGAGATCACCGCGTCCGGCACCAACATGAACGCGATGCGCAGGAACATCGGCATGGTCTTCCAGCAGTTCAACCTGTTCCCGCATCTGACCGCGCAGGGCAACGTGATGCTGGCTCAACAGCGCGTGCTCGGCCGCTCGAAGGCTGAGGCCGCGCGCATAGCTGTAGAACAGCTCACCAAGGTGGGCCTCGGCGACAAAGTCGACTACTTCCCGGCCCAGCTCTCCGGCGGTCAGCAACAGCGCGTCGCGATAGCCCGTGCCTTGGCGATGGACCCCCACGTCATGCTCTTCGACGAGGTCACCTCGGCGCTCGACCCCGAGCTCGTGCGCGGCGTGCTCGACGTCATGAAGGCTCTGGCCAAGGGCGGCATGACCATGATCGTTGTTACGCACGAGATGGGCTTCGCTCGCGACGTCGCCGATCGCGTGGTGTTTATGGACCAGGGTGTCGTGCACGAGCAGGGGACGCCTGAAGAGGTCTTCGACCACCCAAAGAGCGAACGGACGAAGGACTTCCTCGGCCACATCTCGTAGCAGGGCGAATCCGTTTGACTCGATACCCCTTGCGGCGTCCGTGGGATGCGGCGAGGGGTATCTTCCTATCACAGTCCGGAACGCAAAGGGAGGCAACCGATGCAGGTCAAGGTCACCGGTCGTCACATGAACCCCACCGAGTCCACCCGCAACTATGCCGAGGAGAAGTTCGGCCGTCTCGCCAAGATTCACGACGCCGACGCGCTTGTCGCCGAGGTTGTTCTAGAAGCCCAGAAGAATCGCTCGAATCCCGATCGTTTCGTCGCCGAGGTCACGGTCCGCCTGAAGGGCCACGTCGTGCGCGCCGAGGAGGCCGCGGGCGATATGCACGCAGCGATCGATCTTGCCGCGGCCAAAGCTGAGACTCAGATGCGGAAGTACAAGAGCCGCGTTGTAGACCGTCGTAGCGGCAAACATGCCCCGACTGTGGTCAAGACCGCTCCTGGAGACGGGCAGGTCGTCGCTCCTGATGACGAGACACCAGTTGTCACGAGGACCAAGTTCATCGAGGCTGTCCCCATGACCGAGGAGGAGGCAATCCTCCAACTCGAGCTTCTTGGCCATGATTTCTTCGTCTACCGCTCAGCCGAGACGAGCGAGGTAAACGTGCTGTATCGCCGTTCCGGCGGCGATTTCGGGGTCATTCAGCCCACAATTTAGCGGACCCATTCCCGAGATTCGATAGAGAGGGCGTCTGAGGGCGCCCTTTCTTCATGTCCCTGCATTTGACACCCCTCTTGAAGAGACCCTAGAGTACGAATGAGCCGCATCTAACTGAGCGCGGCCGGGCGCACATGTTCCGGGGTCAAGCGTAGCCATAGTCGTAGCAGGGGAGCTCCCAGTTGGATCAGAGCGTTTCCCACGTCAAGGTCGAGGACATCGAGGCTGCCCTCTCTGAGGTTGGGGAGATCAAGGCGGCGCGCGTTGTTGCTTCGCCTGAGGGAGTCATCCAGGAGATTCACGTTCTGGCGCTGCCGACAAAGCAGCCCAAACAACTGGTTCGGGACATCGAATCGACCCTGATGGCCCGCTTCAGTATTCCAATCGACCACAAGAAGATTTCGATCGCTCTGCTCGGCAGGGATTCGATCAAGCCCGAGATCGCCGAGGGCCCTTCGGATCGCAATACGGCGGCGCGACCGCGCATCTGCTCGATTAACGCGACCGTCAGTGGTGTCCAGGCGTCGGCGTCAGTGACGCTGGAGATTGGCGGCGGAGAGTATGTTGGCAACTCAAGTGGCCCTGCGAGCCAAACAGGTAGGCTACGCTTGGTCGCGCTCGCGGCACTTGATGCTGTAAGCCAGTACACTGACGCGACAATCTCCTTTGCTCTGGAGGATGTTGCGATTCTGAAGCTCGGCCGCGAGAAGGTGGCGGTGTCGTGTATCGCTCTCGTTAGCAGCATTGGTGAGCAGACATTCTCTGGCTCGGCGATGGTTCGCCAGAACGATAACGACTCGGTTGTTCGCGCGACTCTCGACGCGATCAACCGCCGAATGGGCTTTCTGACAACTGCATAATGGCAGTCCAAGTTTGGACCGGCGCCGTGAACCAACTTCGCACGAACACTGTCAGCACTGAAACGAGCGGAGCGGACAGCGTTCTTCCATCACTAGCGGGATGGGAGGAGACCACACCAGTTCCACAAAGGGGGTCTTCTCACCATGAAGCGTATGATGCTGGTTCTCGCGTCTCTCGCCGCCGTTGTTCTTGCCGGCGGTGCGTACTGGAGGCTGTAATCGGTCGAGGCGACCGGTCCAACGCACGAAAGGGGCGGGTGGGGCGCGTTGAATAAGCAGACGCGCACCCCCCGCCCCTTCCTCATTTATGTTGCGGCCTGCAGCATCGCGCTTGTGGGCATGCTCGCTACCCTTTGGACTCGCTATCCACCGCAGCTCTCGGTGCAGATGGTCTTGCTCATCGCCGCCGTACTCTTGTCGGAGAACTTCGCGTTCTCGATTGAACCGTACCAGCTGTCGCTGTCGTTTCCGCTCGGGATTGCCAGTGCCGTGCTGTGCGGACCGACCGCGGCCTGCATCGTTGCCGCATCTTCCGAGATAAGTACTCGGGAACTCAGACAGGGCAAGCCGCCCAGCGTACTTCTATTCAACTTGGCCCAAGTGGTTCTGAGCACCGGATTCGCCGCGGCGGTGTACGTTTGGCTTGGCGGCCGTGTGCTCCAGGTCTCGGCCGTCTTCTCAAAGCCGCTCAACGCCGCGGACTTTCCCAAGGTACTGTTTCCACTGGTCGTGATGGCGATTCTCAGCGTCTTTGGCAACATGCTGCTGACTGCGGGCGGCAGAGCCCTCCTTACGCGCACGTCCCTTCAAGATACGACCAAGGCCATGGTCGCGTTCGTGCCAACTCAATTCGCACTGGTGTTCGTGGGGGTGCTCATTGCGCAAGTTCTGGCAATCAGCTACTGGGCGCTGCCCCTGTTCGTTGCGCCGCTTGTGGTCGCTCGCCAGCTCTACCTTCGCTACGCAGGGCTCAAGACCGCATATGTAGATACGATTCGCTCTCTGATCGGTGCGCTTGAGGCCAAGGACCCGTATACGCGGGGGCATTCGGAGCGCGTGTCAGGCTATGCTGCCGAGTTAGGCGTGGCGTGTGGCCTCGAGCAGCGAGCGCTCGAGCGTCTGGAGTATGCGGGCCTGCTCCATGATCTGGGCAAGCTCGCGGTGCCGGGGGCTGTTCTCAGCAAGCCGGGGAGACTCAGCGCCGAGGAGATGGATCGAATCCGTGAGCATCCGTCTCGCGGCGCAGAAATGGTCAAGCGAATCCCTCACCTTCGAGATCTTGCCGACACGGTAGCCCAGCACCACGAGCGAATCGACGGCACTGGATATCCCAGGGGCGTGGATGGGTCCGAGATGCCCATTGCGGCGCGCATCCTCGCTGTGGCTGACAGTTTTGACGCGATGACAACCACCCGGGCTTATCGCCCAGCACTGAACCAAGAGCAGGCTGTGGCGGAGCTCCTTGGCGGTGCCGGCACGCAGTTCGACCCCGAAGTAGTTCGCGTGTTCATTGAGGTAGGAATCGGGCAAAGCAAGTTCGCAAACAGCGAGGGCCCGCCCGAGGTTGTCACTTCAGCGCATGTGATCGGTGATGCGCAATGACCTCGCCTTTCGCACCTTCATTCCTCGTTTCGTCCTTCCAGCCGCTGGACGCGACATGGCTTGGAGCACTCTGTTTCCTGGCGGCAGCGCTCCTGTTGGATTTCTACGATATCTCGCTGCCAAGGGGCGACAGCACCGGAGTAGCGGGTGCGCTGTGCGCCGCTGCGATCGTCGTTCTTGGACCGTGGTATGCCCTGGCTATCTCGCTGATGTCGGCTTTCGGTGCGCACTTGATCAGGCGCGGTCCGGAGTCGCTGCGGCGGGTGTTCGCCGTCGCTAGCTCACGCGCTATTGCCTGGGGCATGGCCAGCGCGATTCTGTTGACTTCGCTCGCGTCAGAGAGCCAAGCCCTTGTCTTCGTTGTTGTCCCAGCTGTGTTCCTCCTTGTCGAACTGCTGGTTGCTCAGGGCGTCGCGGCGCTCATCACGGGTCGTCCGCTCGTGCGGCTTCTGAGTGGCAACGCCAAGTCGCAAGCACCGCTGATAGCGGCGCAGTGGTCAACGGCTGTCCTTCTGCTGATTACATACGGTCAGATGCGCCAATGGAGTCTTGTCCCAGTGGTCGTGCTGCTTCTACTAATGCGCCAGTCATACGCGCTCTTCTTGGATATCCGTGAAACATACAGGGCGACAGTTGAGGTACTCGTCGAGGCAGCCGAAAGCCAAGATGAGCGGCGAGCCGGTCATGCGGATCGGACTGCGGCGCTCGCGAGGTCTATTGCCATGAAGATTGGACTGTCTGCCAGCGAAGTTGAGCGAATCAGCTACGCCGCTTTGCTGCATGATCTTGGAGAGCTCGCCGAAGGTCCCGACTCCGATTGGGATGAGCACGTTCATCAAACCCCGTCCTCGGACGTGGTCAGGGGTGTTGAGTTCTTCGAGCGCATCGAGCCGATCCTGCGCATCTGTGATGGCGCGGATTCGGGGCAGTCCACAGACGAAGGCGACCTACTGGCGGCGCTCGTGGTGTCACTTGCCAGCGATATCGATGCTGAGTATCACCCACAGGTAGCGGCTGCCCATCGTCACAGCCTGCTAGACCAGGTGGCGCATCGGGTCCCCGCATCTGTCAAGGCGCGTGCTGTTGGAGCCGCCCTACGTTTGGGCTACCGGATTCCGGCCGTGAGCTAATGGTCGCGCTTGCCGCCATCCTTGTGGGGGTCCTTGCGGGGTTCGCGGCTGGGGGGAATCTGGCTAGCGTGTCCAAGCTTCGCTTCCGTGGCGAGGCGGCAGTACTCGCTCTGTTTCTCGCTCAAGCGTTCTCTCGCGGCCGAATTGTCGGCGCGTCAGCGACGACTTGGGGCCTGGTCGTGTGGGCGGCGGCGTCAATCGGGCTGGCGGCGCTGATGTTCTCGAACGCAAGCCAACCAGGTGCGGTACTCGCTGCGGTCGGGGTGCTGTTGAATATCAATGTCGTTCTCGTCAACGGCGCAATGCCTGTGGTGACGCCGGCTGACGCTCATACCACGGCGGTGAGTGTGTCTGCCGCTAGCGGCGGTTTCTACCAGCTGGCTCACTTGGGAACTGTCGCCGTGTGGGCTGGGGACGCGATTCGGCTCCCGATCCTAGGGCAACAGTACTTGCTGAGCATCGGAGATATCCTGTTAGCGGTCGGGGTTGCGACAATCGTGGCCAACGCAATGATCTCATCGGAAGGGGTGTCGGGGGGTGCGAACATCCATGGTTCACCACTGCACTAGTTGCGTCTTCCGACGCGTTGTAATAGAAATGCATTCAATCGGAAGTCTGGGCTCCCCTCGCCGCTGCTTCAAAGGAGGCTGGCGTGCGTGTGTCTGATGGGGTGCGAGGGGTTCCTGACTATGGCTCCGGAGTAGTCCGGGAGCGCCTGCTGAGACAGATGTCGGCGGCGGGGGGAAGACCGACGGTCCTATTTGGCCCGTCTGGCTCTGGGAAGTCCTTCCTCGCAGCGCAGTTCTCCAACCGATTCGCCGGGGTCGTGGCTTGGCTTTCTGCGGATGGAGTGCCACTTGGGCCGCCTGAGATTTGCGAACTTGTTCTCAGGGGTCTAGGCTCGGCCATCGCGAAGACGCCAGTGGGTCGGTCGTCTCCCGGGAACTACCTCTCCGAGATCGTTGACGCAGCGAAGACAGCTGACCAGGGCGATGGCGTCTGTGTGGTGCTGGATGACTTCGGCCCGGGATCTACCGTCGGCGACCTCGAGTTCTTGTGTGAGGCAGGTATTGCGCTGTGGCGTGCCGGGGGGAGACTTGTCGTGACCACACGCTCTGTTGCCCGATGGTCGACCAAGGCCCGGTGTGGCTGGTGCCTCATAGACGGTCACGATCTGGCGCTCCAAGGCGACGAGGCCGAGCAGTTGGCGTGCGAGCTCGGGCTTGACCTGAAGTCCGACGAGATCCAGGAGCTTCGTGACGCGACGTCAGGACACGCCGCTCTGTTCTCGGCAATGGCAATCCAAGCGTCAAGGTTTGGGAAGAACCCCGGGAGCGGCCGTGCCGTCACTCTAGACGCTTGGCTAGATCGCGCGCTCGGAGACATGGCCACTGATGACATTCAGGCGCTATCATCGGCCGCGGCCCTTAAGTCGGGCACTGAACGGGACCTCGGTCTGCTCGGGGTAGATGAGTCGGCTTCAGTACTTCGGAGGATCGCATCCATACTGCCGCTATTTCAGGCGGTGCGGACTTCGGAAGGCGCGCTTGGGTTCCGGGTGCACGACATTGTCGATGCGTATCTCGAGGAACACCAGCTTGGGCTCTCGGGGGAGGTCCGGTCTCGCGCGATCGGGCTGCTGACCCAGCATGCGGAGTACTCGCGGGCGTGCGAGTTGCTGATCAGGTATTCGGATGAAGAGATGGCGCGGACCTGGCTGGCGCAGTACGGCGGAGACGCATTCGCGGCAGGCCACGTCACTGCGCTCGCACGGTTGCTGCAGTCGATGTCGGTTTCCTCGTTGATGTCAGAAGCCGGCACGCTTGTGCTCTGGTCGCGTGTCTGCTACGAGACGGGACGCTATGAAGAGTCGTTTGCAAAAGCGAAAGCGGCACGACTACTGGCAGAGCACGAGCGCGACAATGCTGTCATAGGTGGGGCGATTGCGCAGACGCTGCTCGCGCTACAGTGCATGGGCAGGCTTGAGGAGGCGGACAGCCTTGCACAAGAAGTGACGGATTCGCGCGCCGAGTACGTTGACGACATGCTCTTGGCGGAAGCTCTGTTCTGTGTCGGGTATGGTCGGGTGTGGCGTGGTGACCTAAGGTCCGCCGAGATGCCCTTTGAAGCGGTTCTTAGGTTGTGCGCGGATGGTCAGGAGTCATGCCACATTGCTCGGCTGGCTCAGAACTCATTGGCAATCATCCCGGCGCTAACTAGGGGCGATTTTCAGGCTAGCCGGAGACTCCTCGCAAGGATGATGGACGATCCCAAAGATACGCCCTCTACCAGGATCAAGGTGAAGGGCAACATGGCGCAGTGCCTAGTCGAGTGCGGCAGGAGCGAATGGGCGGAATCGCTCGTGCGGGACGTCGTTGCTGAAGCAGAAGAATACGGACTAGATGTCTACGCCGGTTCGTATCTGCCGGTGCTGGGTATCGCGCGCTATGCGCAAGGTGATGCGGAGGGCGGCATAGCCGAGATACGCCGCGGCATCGCGTTCTCCGTGACGGCCAAGGATACCACTGACGTCGCTGTGAACAGGGTGAGTCTCAGCCAAGCGTTGTTGGCGACAGGCAGAGTCGAGGAGGCGCTGACCGAGGCAGAGCAGTCTTTGGACGGTCTTTCGGTTCAGGATGTCATGGGTTTTCGCCGGCTTGCGGCGTTCCAAGTGGCGTCCTGCCTTCTGTCGGCAGGAGACGGACTGGCGGCCAGGAATTGGGTCGAGTCCACGCTCGAAGAGAGCGTGACTGACAACCCATTCCACTCCATACAGGCAGCAATGATCCTTGCTGTGTGTGACCATCGCGCAGGCGCGGCAGAGTCCGGTCTCGAGAGAATACGACCCTTTGCGGACTACATCTTGACCGAGAGCGTCAACCTGCAAGTTGCGATGTACTGTCGCGCTTTCCCAGAAGTGCTGGGTATGCTGGCAATCGTACTAACCCCCGAAGCCCTCCCGGCGCACATGCTGCGCATGATTCCTCCGGAGTCCTCTGAGAGCATCCTCGTCGAGACCCACTCGTGGCTGGACGCCGATACCTGGAGGGTTCTCGGCACGCGGCTTCTCGGCGAGGAGGAGTTCGGCCGATTCGTTGCACGCGACGGTCTGCCGGTGTGCCACGCGCGCTTCTTCGGCGGACTTGAGGTGTCCATTGGCGGGCACTCGGTGCGGGAGAAGGATTGGCGCAAGCGCAAGGCGCGGCTACTGTTCGCGATGTTGGTATTGCGCCGCGGACAGGACGTACCGCGCGACCAGCTGTTCGAGTACCTGTTCGGTGACATGGATCCCGAGCGGGCCAAGAACAACCTGTACGTCGTCTGGAGCACGATGAAGTCGGTTCTGATGGGCGAAAGCGCCAAAGGGACACCCTTCCCGTACTTCGAGGCCGTCGGCGGGGTTTGCCGAGCAGTCCGAGACAACATCCGCTGTGACGTCGACGACTTCGATCGGCTACTGGCGGGCGCGAAGAAGCACGTGGACGCTGGGGAACTCGGCGAGGCGCTGCAGCACTACGAGCGCCTCTCGTCGCTTTACCGCGGCGACCTTCTACCGGGTGACGTGTACGACGACTGGTTCGCGAACCTGCGCGACGAGTACCGGACACGGTTTGTCGATGCGATGCTAGCGGCAGGCGCGATCCTTATGGAGGCCGACGACCCAGGCAACGCGCTGGTCTACGCGCGCCGAGCAATCCAGACCGATCCGCTGCGCGAGGACCTCTATCAAGTTGCCCTCCGTTGCCAGATTGCAGCAGGCCAACGCAGCGGCGCCATCGACACCTACCTGCAGTGCCGCTCGAAGCTCTCCGAGGACCTCGGCCTGGATCCTTCGGCGGAGACTCGTGCGCTCTACGAGCAGATCCTCGTCATGGAGGGTAAGCCGAGAATCACCCCGCTTGACCCGCTGGTCGACTGATTCCGACCGCCTAGACCTTTCCGCGGATTTCGATGGCGCGGGTAAGGTTTTGGTAAGGTGCGTTTCCTACGATGCTTACATGTCGATCGTCTCGCTAACGATCGGCCAGCGCGAGGCTTGCTGGGTCGCCCACTTGTGGGCTCCACGAGCGGCGGCGCGGCTCGAGTAGGTGAGGAGAGGGAGTCTCCTGAGGGGCACCGTCCGAGAGCCGCAAACACCGTCAATCGGACCCAATGGGCCTCGCGCTGATGCGTTCGTTCGCACCCACGTGGGCGGGGTTGCTCGGCGGGTTGCGGGCAGGCCCTGTGGTAGAATCGTGGCTGCTTTCGCCCCATGAAACCCCCACCATTCGAAGGTGTAGATACAGATGGCCAACTTCCTCCAGAAGCTCCTCACGCTAGGTGAGGGCAGGCAGCTTCGCGGCTACGAGCAAGTCGTCGGTCGCATCAACGAGCTCGAGAGCTCGATCCAGCCGCTTTCCGACACGCAGCTCGCCGCCAAGACGGTCGAGTTTCGCGAGCGCCTCGCCAACGGCGAGGACCTCAACGCGATGATGCCCGAGGCCTTTGCCGTCACGCGCGAGGCTTCACAGCGCACCCTCGGCATGCGGCACTTCGACGTCCAGTGCATCGGCGCCATGGTGCTCAACGACGGTATGATCGCCGAGATGAAGACGGGCGAGGGCAAGACGCTCGTCTCAACTCTGGCCGGCTACCTCAATGCGCTGCCGGGCAACGGGATCCACGTCGTCACGGTCAACGACTATCTGGCCAAGCGCGACAGCGAGTGGATGGGCCAGATCTATCGCTTCCTCGGCATGGACGTCGGCATCATCCAGTCCGAGATGGACCCGGCTCGCCGCATCCCGGCCTACGCTGCCGACGTCACGTATGGCACCAACGCCGAGTTCGGCTTCGACTATCTGCGCGACAACATGGTCGTGCGTGCTGGCGACCGCGTGCAGCGCGGCCATGCGTACGCGATCGTCGACGAAGTCGACTCGATCCTCATCGATGAGGCCAGAACCCCGCTGATCATCTCGGGAGCCGGAACCAAGTCCGCCGACACGTACAAGCAGTTCGCGAAGGTCGTCCCGCGCCTGCGTGAGGACATCGACTTCGAGCTCGACGAGGGCAAGCGCACGATTGCGGCGACCGAGGACGGCCTGCGCAAGATCGAGCGCGATGTCGGCATCGAGAACATCTACGCGGACCCGTCGGGCCAGCTGGTCAACCACCTGCAGCAGGCACTCAAGGCGCAGTTCCTCTTCAAGCGCGACGTCGATTACGTCGTCAAAGACGGCGAGATCATGATCGTCGACGAGTTCACCGGTCGCCTCATGTACGGACGGCGTTACTCGGAGGGTCTGCACCAGGCCATCGAGGCCAAGGAGCGCGTGCACGTACGCGAGGAGAACCAGACGCTCGCGACCATCACGCTGCAGAACTACTTCCGCCTCTACGACAAGCTCTCGGGCATGACCGGTACGGCCGTGACTGAAGACGCCGAATTCCGCGAGATCTACAAGCTGCCGGTCATGGTCATCCCGACCAACCGCGACATGGTCCGCGACGATCGCAACGACCTGATCTACCGCACGGTCGAGGCGAAGTTTGACGCCTGCGCCGATGAGATCCAGGCACGCCACGACGCCGGTCAGCCGTGCCTCGTAGGCACGATCTCGATCGAGAACTCCGAGAAGCTCTCGCGTCTGCTGACCAAGCGCGGCGTGAAGCACAGCGTTCTGAACGCGAAGTTCCACGAATCCGAGGCGCACATCGTTGCGCAGGCTGGCCGCGTGGGGACCGTCACGATCGCGACCAACATGGCCGGTCGTGGTACCGACATCATCCTCGGCGGTAACGCTGAGTTCCTCTGGGAGGAGATCGCCCGTGGTCGTGGTATCGACCCGGCCGAGATCACCGAGGAGCAGCAAGCCGAGTGTCTCGCCGAGGCCAAGCGCATCACGGCCGACGAGCACCGTAACGTGGTCGAGGCCGGCGGCCTTGCGGTTCTCGGCACCGAACGTCACGACTCGCGTCGTATCGACAACCAGCTGCGTGGCCGCTCGGGACGCCAGGGCGACCCGGGCCTGTCGCAGTTCTACCTGTCGCTCGAAGACGATCTGATGCGCCTGTTCGGTGGCGACCGGATGGACCGCATCAGCTCGATGATGCAGCGCACCGAGATCCCCGACGACATGCCAATCCAAGCAGGGCTCGTCAGCAAGGCGATCGAGAGCGCACAGCGCCAGGTCGAGTCGATGAACTTCAGCGCACGTAAGTACGTGCTCGAGTACGACGACGTCATGAACAAGCAGCGCGAGGTGATCTACCAGGAGCGCAATCGCATCCTGGACGGCAAGGATATCCACGAGCGCGTCGAAGAGATGATGGCCGAGACGGTCACCGGCGGTGTGCTCGAGTTCGCCCCGGAGCGCACCTACTCAGAAGAGTGGGATTGGGACGGGCTGGCGACGTGGTACCGCGACTTGACGGGCATCGACGGTTTTGTGGAGGAGGCCCGCGGCGACGTGGACAACCCCCATGAGCTGGCCGATGCCCTGATGGGCCGCGCCCTGGAGCTCTACGGTAAGAAGGAGGAGGAGCTGGGGCTCGAGAACGTTCGTGACCTCGAGCGCCAGGTGATGCTGCGCGTGATTGACACGCGCTGGATGGACCACCTCCAGGAGATGGACTACCTCAAGGAGGGTATCGGTCTGCGCGCGATGGGTCAGCGCGACCCGATCGTCGAGTACAAGTCCGAGGCCTACGAGATGTTCGGCGGCCTCGTGCAGGCGATCAACGAGGACTTCCTGCGCACGCTGCTGCACATCGAGGTCATCTTCGAGCCCGAACCCGAGATGGCTGCTTCGTTCTCCAACGCCACGTACTCGGGTCCGGCCGAGGGCTCTATCTTCGCGGGCGCCGCAGCTGCGGCCGACCAGTTCGGTCTCGGCGGCCCGTCGCAAGAGCAGATCGATGCGGCATCGGCCGCTGCCGGTGGCGCGAAGGCTGCGCAGGTCATTAAGGACGTCAACGACCCGTGGGCCAACGTCGGCAGGAACGACCTGTGTCCCTGCGGCAGCGGCAAGAAGTACAAGAAGTGCCACGGCGCGTACGCCTAGTTGCCGCCGCAGCTCTGAGTCTTGACGATACCTGTTGGGCGGGTCGAAACTGCGTGATTCCACCCTAGCGAGTGGGAATCAAGTGGGAACGGCCAACCCC
>JARLGT010000116.1 GCA_031292615.1 Coriobacteriia bacterium
GCCCGCGTCGCCGACGCCGAGAAGTCGGTGGGTACAACGAGGCGCTTGGCGAAGTCGTGCGCGATTTGAGCAGGGTCGCTCACCGCATCGAGCAGATCGTTTCGGACCGTCATCGTGCGGATCTTGCCTGAGACGAACAGCTCCTCGGACACGCTTCCCGAGAACAGCGCCTCCAAGAGGGTCTTGCCCTCGGTGCCGAGGCAGATCACGTCGACGTCGGCCTGCTGCGCCAGCGCAAGGATCGCCCCGGTCGGGTCGCCGGTGACGACGCGAGTCTCCAGCTCCATCGCGCAGTCGGACGCGACCTCACGGGTCCACTCCGCGAGGCGCTCTCGCGCGCGGTCCATCTCGGCAGCCACGACCGGCGCTTCCATACCGGAGTCGTCGACCACCGAAGCTACGAGCACCCGACGCACGGACTGCACGGAGAGCCCGCTCACGTAGCGCAGCACCTTCTTCTCGTGCGGGTCGCTTCCCAGCGGAACAAGCATCGTACTGATGGGCATGGTGGTCCCCTTCTCTACTCCACGCCGTCGAGATAGTCGTCGCGGCCGTCCATCAGTCGCGTGAACGCGCCGAAGAGGTAGCGGGCGTCGTGCGGGCCCGGTGCCGCCTCGGGGTGGTACTGAACCGAGAAGGCAGGCGTGTCGAGCAGCCGGATGCCTTCCACGGTCATGTCGTTGAGGTTGACGTGCGAGAGCTGAACGCGCCCGAAGTGCTGGGAGCGCACGACCGGCGCCACACCCGCCGCGACCCACGAGCCGATATCGCCCGCGTCGAGCGTCAGCCCGCCACTATCGCCAGCCACCAGACCGCCGATCGAGCCGAAGTCAACGCAGAAGCCGTGGTTCTGACTGGTGATCTCAACACGGCCGTTCAGAAGGTTCATCACGGGCTGGTTTCCGCCGCGATGCCCATATTTCAGCTTGAACGTCGTGGCTCCCACAGCAAGCGAGAGCATCTGGTGCCCGAGACAGATCCCGAACACCGGCTTGACGCGGAGCAGCTCGCGAAGCGTCCCGTACAGGTAGTCGACCGCCGAGGGGTCGCCCGGACCGTTGGCGAAGAACAGGCCGTCGGGCTGCAAGGCGAGAATCTCCTCGGCGGAAGTAGTCGGCGGGACGACTGTGAGCTCGCAGCCAGCCTCGGAGAGACGGCGCAGAATGTTGTACTTGATGCCGGAGTCCATCGCGACGACTCGGTAGCTCGGCTTGACCGGAAGTACGCCCGTGTCGACCGGCAGGTCGCTGTCGCACGGCGACTCGGTGCCCCATCGGTACGGGGCGGTGCAGGCGACCTCGGCGACGAGGTCGCGGCCCACGAGGCCCTGCGAGGCGGCCGCCTTCGCGACCAGCGAGTCCGCCGATAGGTCGGTCGTAGAGATGACGGCGCGCATCGCGCCCGCTTCGCGCAGGTGCCGCGTGAGGCGGCGGGTATCGATGCCCTGAATCGCGACGATGCCCTTCTCGGCGAGGAAGGCCGGGAGCGACTGCTCGGACCGCCAACTCGAAGGCTCGTCGCACATCTCGCGCACGACGAATCCCTTCGCGAATACGCCGCGCGACTCCATGTCGGCGCCGTTGACCCCATAGTTACCGATATGCGGCATCGTCATCGTGACGATCTGTCCGGCGTAGCTTGGATCGGTCAGCACCTCTTGGTAGCCCGACATCGACGTGTTGAAGCACAGCTCGCCGGCGGCCTCGCCCGATGCGCCACACGCGATACCGCGAAACACCGTGCCGTCTTCCAGCGCAAGTAGCGCCTCGGGACCCTGTGTCACGGGGCTAGACCACCTTTCCGTTGCGCAGAGCGAACCGGCCGCCGACAAGTACCTCGGTGGCCTTGCCCAGTAGTGTAGTCCCCAGAAACGCCGAGTTACCCGACTTGCTCTCGAAGAACGCCGGTGTGATCTCGACTCGGCATTCGGGGTCGATGATCGTGATATCGGCGACCGAGCCCTCGGCCAGGGTGACTGGCGGCAGGTTGAGCGCGGAGCGCGGGCCCGTGGCCATCAGGCGCGCTACATCGCTCCAGGTCAGCGTATCTTTCGCGACCAAGTTGGTAATAACCAGCGGCAGCGCGGTCTCAAGCCCGGTCGTGCCGAACGGCGCGAGTTCGAACTCGAGCGCCTTCTCGTGCGCGGCGTGCGGCGCGTGGTCGGTTGCGATCGCGTCGACGGTGCCGTCCTTCAGACCCGCGACCAAGGCGGCACGGTCCGCCGAGGTGCGCAGCGGCGGGTTCATCTTCATCGCAGTGTCGTACTCGGGCGTCAGCGCGTCCTCGTCGAGGAAGAGGTGGTGCGGCGTGACTTCGCAGGTCACGGCGACTCCGCGCTCCTTGGCCTCGCGCACGGCCTGCAGTGCGCCAGCCGTCGAGATATGCGCGAGGTGCAGCCTGCAGCCGGTCAGCTCGGCGATCGCGATGTCGCGTGCAACGGCGACGTCCTCGCCCGCCGACGGCCAGCCGGTCAGCCCGAGGCGCGTCGAGACGACGCCCTCGTTGACGACGCCTTTGCCCACCAGCGCCTCGTCCTCGCAGTGGCAGACCACCGTCGCACCGAAGGTGACCGCATAGTCCATGACGCGGCGCATCGTGCCGGCGTCCTGGACCCCCTTGCCGTCGTCGGAGAAGGCCACAGCGCCCTCGGCGATCATGTCGCCCATCTCGGCGAGCGACTCGCCTTTCAGGCCGACCGTGAGCGCACCGATCGGGTGCACGCGTACATGTCCACGCTCGGCGGCGCGCTCGACCAAGAAGCGCACGGCCGAGCCCTCGTCGCAGATCGGGTTGGTGTTGGGCATCGCACAAACCGCCGAGAACCCGCCGTGTGCGGCCGCGCGCGTCCCGCTTTCGACGTCTTCCTTGTACTCGAAGCCCGGCTCGCGCAGGTGCGTGTGCACGTCGACCAAGCCCGGCATGATGATCTTCTCGGCACACTCCACGACCGTCGCACCGGCGGCCACAACGTCCTTGCCCACCTTGGTGATGATGCCGTCTTCGATCAAGACGTCGCAGACCTCGTCGAGCTCGAGGCCCGGATCAACAACCCGGCCGCCTCTAAGCAGTAGCGTCACTTGCGTCCCCTCCCAGCAGCAGATACATCGCGGCCATGCGCACGGCAACCCCGGCGTTGACCTGATCGAGCACGACGGCGCGCGGTGAATCCGCCACAGCCGACGAGATCTCGACGCCGCGGTTCATCGGTCCCGGGTGCATGACGATCGCATCGGGCCTCATGCGCGCGAGCCGAGCCTCGTTCATGCCCCACAGGCGCGAGTACTCGCGCACGCTCGGGAACGGCATACCCTCGGCGCGCTCCATCTGGATGCGCAGCATGTAGGCGACGTCGAGCTCGGGCAGCACGTCGTCGAGCGTGTAGCTGACCTCGGCGCCGAGCGCATCGGGGCGAGCCGGCATCAGGGTGGGCGGACCGATGACGATCGGCCGCGCGCCCACCATCTTAAGCGCGGGCACGAGCGACCCGGCGACGCGCGAGTGCGAGATGTCGCCCACGATGCCCACCGTCAGCCCCTCAAGGTGTCCGAGACGCTCGCGCATCGTGAACAGGTCGAGCAGGGCCTGCGTAGGGTGCTGATGCATCCCGTCGCCGCCGTTGATGATGTGGGCGTCCATGTGTTTGGCGAGCATCCGAGGAGAACCGGCGTACTTGTGTCGCAAGATCACCAAGTCGCAAGCCATCGCCGAGAGCGTCTCGGCGGTGTCGACCAGCGACTCACCCTTGACTGTGGCGCTCGCCGAGGCGGCGAAGTTGATGCCGTCGGCCGACAGCCGCTTGGCCGCGAGCTCGAAGCTCGTGCGCGTCCGCGTGCTCGGCTCGAGGAAGAGGTTGACGATGGTGCGGCCGCGAAGCGTTGGCAGCTTCTTGATGCGGCGCTCGTTGACTTCCTTGAACGACTCGGCGGTATCGAGGATGAGCGTCAGGTCGGCGAGCGTGAGGTCTTCGATGTCGATGATGTGGCGCGTCGAGAGCACTACTCCTCGCCTCCCTCGGCGGCTTCGAGGATCTCGGCGGCATCGCGGCCGTCCATGCTCTCGAAGTAGACCTTCACCCGCTCCTTGGCCGACGAAGGCACGTTCTTGCCCACGTAGTCGGCGCGAATAGGCAGCTCGCGGTGTCCGCGATCGACCAGCACTGCAAGCTGGATTGAGTGCGGCCGGCCGTAGTCCATGATCGCGTCCATCGCCGAACGGATCGTGCGCCCAGTGAACAACACGTCGTCGACGAGGACCACGTCGCGGCCCTCTACGTCGAACGGGATGTCCGTGCGGTGCACTTCGGGTGAGAGTCGCATGGCCAGGTCATCGCGGTAGAAGCTGATGTCGAGCGTGCCCACAGGCACGTCGGCGCCTTCAATGTCGCGGATCTTACCCGCAAGCGTCTCGGCAAGTGTGGCTCCTCGTGTGACGATCCCGACGAAGGCGAGATTCTTCGCGCCCTTGTTGGCCTCGAGGATCTCATGGGCGATACGCGTGACCGCGCGCGAAATCGCCTCGGCGTCCATCACTGTCGCTTTCGTGCGGTACTCCACTCCACGCACCCCCTGGATACGAAAACGCCTCCCGGCCTGTGCGGCAAGGAGGCACGTCATCATGTGGGTGCGGGCGCGCTCTCGCGCGCTGCTGCGGTATGAGTCTGCGGTTCCTTACCGGCCTCACGGGACCGGGCTTAAAGGTCTTTGTGAGGGTAGCGCACCCGTCGCCCGCCGACAACCCGTCGCCGGTGTGTCGGACTACATTCGCGCTACCTCCTGCACCATGACCAGTTCGGCGTCGTGGCCGTCCCAAGCGATGTTGTGAGTCAGAACGTGGACGGGAAACTCGCGACCGTTCCCGTCGATATGCGTCCAGAATCCCGCATCGACCAGACCGGGCAGCTTGCGTGAGAGGTGCTCGAGAAGCTGAGGTACTTCGGCGGCCGGACGCAACTCCTTCAGTGTCATGGACGCGAACTGCTCACGCGTGTATCCGTACTTTGCAAGCGCAGCATCGTTTGCGGCCAGGATCCGCAAGTCGCGGCGGTCGTGCACGTACATCGGCTGCGGGTAGGCGTCGAAGAGTTGTCGATAGCCCTCCTCGCTCCTGGCCAGCGCCTCTTCGGCCTCAACACGCCGCGCATCCAGGCGGATTCGGTCCAGCGCGAACGTCAGATCGGTCTTGAGTGTCGCCAGCAGCCGACGATCCTCGACGCCGAAGTAGCCGGGCTGCTCGGCGAGCAGAAGCGTGCACGCCCGCATTCGGCCGCCATCCACAATGGCGAACGCGGCAAAGGAGCCGAAGCCACCGTCTCGGGCAGCTTCCCGCCAAGGCGAATCTTGAGCAGATGCGATGTCGTTGCAGATCAGGACATCGGCCTCGGCGAGGCTTGCTGGAAACATGCTGTCGGGATTCTCGCTATCGGCCAGCATCTTCTCGGCGACGGCGACGCCGGCTTGTCCGAGGCCGACCATTCCAGCAGTCGCGTATCCGGTGTTTCCGTTGCGCACCACGGCCCAAGCAGCCTTGAAGCCACCCACCTCGACGGCTTGATGGCACAGCTGACCGAAGAGCTGCATCTCGTCGCGCGAACGACCGACGACAGCCGACATCTCCGAGACGAGCCGGTAGCCCTCGAGCAGACGCTTGAACCGCTCGGTCTGCTCCTTGCCGCGCGTGTTGTCGGCGATTGCGACGACCCATCCGCCATCAGGATTCAGCTGTTCGAGACGAGCGGCTCTCGCAATAACCGGGCGCACCTTGGAACCTCCCGGCACGACCAGTTCAAGGCCGTCGATCGAGTCAGTGGCCAGCAGCTCACTGACCGAGACGGCGAAAGCCTCCTGCCGCTCAGCTCCGCACAGTTCCTCGAGCGGACGGCCCACGCACTGCGTGCTACGGACGCCAAGCAGCTGCTCGGCGGTAGGGTTCATGAAGGTCACGTCGCCATGTCCGTCGAGTAGCAGCATGCCCACCGGCGCGGTGTCGACGACCCGCTGCAACTCCCGCTCGGCGTGCTCGGCGTGATCCGCCGCGTCCGCAGCGGCTTGCGTCCAACGCGCGATAACGAGATAGAGCAGCAGCGAAGTCACGAGCACGAAGAGGAAGCCCTTGCCGATCTCGACCATGCCCTCGAGCGGCTGCGGCAAGCGTATGGTCACAAGCCCCGTGACCAGAATCCACAGGCCCGCAAGTGCCGCATACGACACTGCGACGCGCGCGGCGATTCCCTGTGGCGTGCGCATCAAAGTCCTCCCCGATGGAACATGGCGCCGATTCAAGCTGCTCGCTCAGGGCTTGCGCCCCCGGGCGACCAGGCCCAGGACTTCATTCCCTGCTTCAGTACGTCCTGCCGAGTAGGACTCGATTCTCTCAAGCCGGCTCGCAAGATCCTCGGGTAGAGGATCGACGAACAACAGCTCTTCTCCTGTTATCGGATGAGTGAGAGATAACCGATAGGCATGCAGGAACTGGCGCTCGAGGCCGAGATCGGCCTTGAGCCGCCGCTGCCCGTAGACGGGGTCTCCAACGCATGGGTGGTGAATGTAGGCCATGTGAACGCGAATCTGATGGGTGCGCCCTGTGTAGAGCTTGCACTCCAGAAGCGAGAACCCGTCGTCGGCGGGTCCGGCCTCGAAGCGCTCGAGCACCCGAAACGTCGTGACCGACTGCTTGGCCGTCTGGGAGTCCGAGACCGCCATCTTCATCCGTTCGCGCTGGTCCCTGCCGAGAGGCGCATCGATCATGCCCGAGTCGGGCGCGATCCACCCGTGCACGAGCGTCAGATAACGACGGTCGATCGAGCGGATCTTGATTGCCTCCTGAAGGCGAACCTGCGCCTCGTCGGTCTTGGCCACCATCATCAGTCCGCTTGTGTCCTTGTCGAGCCGATGAACGATGCCGGGCCGCTCGTCGCCTTGCAGGGTACCAAGCGTGTCCGAGTGCGCCAGCAGGGCGTGGACGAGTGTGCCCGTCCAGTTGCCCTCGGCGGGGTGTACAACCAATCCGGCCTGCTTCGAGAGGACGATCATGTACTCGTCCTCGAACCGGATGTCGAGGGGGATATCCTCGGGAATCAGGTCGCCGCGATCGTAGGGCGGCACCTCGATCTCGATGCGCTCCCCTGCCCTCACGGAGTGCTTCTTGGCCACCACGCTGCCGTCGACCATGACGTTGCCGCCGTCGATCAGCCGAGACGCCGCCGAGCGAGACACCAGGAAGTCGAAGCCTCCGAGCAGCGAGTCCAACCGCTGGCCGGCCTCCTCCGAGGTCACCACGTGCTCGTAATACTCCGACGGCCTCATCCTGCGAGCTCCTCATGGTCGGATGCTCGCACCGAAGGCTCAGGCACATCAGCAGTGCCGGAAGCGTCGGGCGCAGACTCGGCGAGCGGTTCGTCGTCGTCTTTCACGGCCTCCACATGCGCGGCGTGGTCTTCACTCGCCCCGAGAATCTCGGCGGGCTGCTCGAGCTCCTCGGCGGGTGTCTCGGCGGGCTGAGGGCCGAACAGCACCCATACCATCAGCAACGCCACGCCGCAGACGATCGCCATGTCGGCCACGTTGAACACCGGGAACTCGACGAAGGTGAACTCGAAGAAGTCGGTCACCTGGCCTACAAGCGCGCGGTCGATCAGATTGCCGATCGACCCGCCCGCGATCAGAGCCAGTGCGATGACGACAGGCCACGCGCTCGGCCGAACTCGGCGCCAGTATGCCGCGATCACAAACAGTACGAGCAGCGATGTGAGCACGAAAACGGGCCGGCCGCCCTGGAACAGCCCGAAGGCAGCGCCGGTGTTGTGCACCATGACGAGGCGGACCAAACCGGGTATGAGCGGAACCGGTTGCCCGAGCTGCAGTGCGGAACGCGCGACCGCCTTGACGACCTGGTCGCAGATCAGGATTGCGGATGCGATTGCCACAAAGACCCAGCCCGGGTGGGCCAGATCTAGCGAGACTCTTCGGCTTCTTTGCACTTGATGCACAGAGTCGCGGTGGGCATAGCGGTCAGGCGTGCGGCGGGGATGTCGGCGCCACAACGCGAGCACGAGCCGTACGTGCCGGCCTTCACGCGCGCGAGAGCAGCACGCACCATGTCGAGCGTGTCGCGCTCGTTCTCCTCGAACGTCATGTCGAGTTCGCGCTCGAACGTCGCGGTTCCTTGGTCGGCCATGTGGTCTCGGTACGCCTGCTCGCCACTGGCCTCAGAGAGCAGTTCGTGGTGGTGAATGTTGAGCTCGGTGACGTCGTCCTCGAGGCGCTTCAAGTCGTCTTGGAGCCGAGCGACCAAGTCGGCCCTCGTCTTCTCGTCGATCATCGCGGGCTCCTTGTCTACTAGTCGCGGGGGCGCCCCCGCCCCCCCCCCCCCCCCCTCGCCCCACAAACAACAACCACCACCCTCGACATAAAAAAAAAAAAAGACCAAC
>JARLGT010000117.1 GCA_031292615.1 Coriobacteriia bacterium
TCGCCTCCGGAGAGCTGATCACCTTTGCCGCCGTCGCGATCGCGTCGCTGTTGCTGACTCTTGTCGTCGAAGTGCCAGTGGCGGCACTGATGGGGCTTCGTCGCGGCTGGGAGATCGCCGCGGTCGTGTGCGTCAACATCATCACCAACCCGGTGGTTGTCTGGGTCGCATACGCTATCGGCAACTCCGGGCTGCTCGGCGGGTTGCCGGGGCGACTCTTATGGGTCGTCGTTGGAGCGTTATGGCTGCTTCTCGAAGCCGCAGTCACGTTGGTCGAGTGGAGATTGCTGACCTGGGCGCTTAAGAAGCCATCGCATGACATGCTCAAGGTGTCGCTGACCATGAATGCTGCCTCGGCGACCGCGGGCTTGGTTCTCACCATCGTCGTCCCGCTGCTGCTCGGGATCCCGCTCGGACTCTGATCCCGAGGTGCGCGGTGGCAAGCGCGATGCCCGACGCCACGACCATGGACTGGAGCGAGCCGACGGTGGATCTATGCGGCGGCATCCGGCGGCTTCGGCGCCTCGAATTCGGCAAGCGCGTGCGACCGACTGCGTCCGAACGCGCCGAGCACCGCCGGCCGGTGCGGGTAGAAGACGACACCGGCGGCGATCGCGATGACCAACACCCGGCCGACCAAGCTGCGGGGACTGGCCAACAAGTTCACGGCGCTCAGAACGATGCTTCCGGCGATCACCACATGCGCCGAGACCCACGCCCAACCAGAAAGCTTGAGCATTCCGACGCCGAAGACGATGTCGGCCAGCCCCACGGCCGCCCCGAGGAAGGACAACACGCCGGCCTCGGCCCCGAGCGTGAGACTGTCGGCCCCAGCCACGAGACCTGAGTTCAGGGCGACTTCGCCGAGCGTGGTGGCGTGGACGCCGGCGGGCACCTCGAGAGCGACCATCAGTATCGAGAACACGCCCCACAAGATCGCGAGCCATGGCAGGATCGCCGCGCGTGTCGGCCGGTGTGAGGGGCCTGCCAATGTCCAGGGTTCGTCGCGCGTTTGTAAGCGCGATGCTGCTATCCGCCCATCGTCCCTGAGCGGGCGGTGCCCGCGACTCGTCTGCGACCCACTGTGGTGAGTCGGCCGGGCCGAAGGGCACATATACTCCAGCCCGCACTTCGCACCTGCGCCGCCGCCGATCGTTCGGCACTGTTGGCATCGTGGGCACCCAGAGGAGCAGGACATATGGACCTAGACGCCCAGCGCGCGGAGCTGACTCGGTTGGGCTACGCGATCGTATCGCAGGACGATAGGGAAATCGTCGCGACCCGCAGCGCGTGGTACCCGGATGCCATCGCCACGCGGCTGCGCTCCGTGGTGTTCGTCCGCCCAGTGACGGTCCTGGACATGTCGATCGTTACGCGAGACCGGGCGCGCATGCTGGCAGAGGCCCGGGAGCTGCTGCCGTCGGTGCTGCCGCGCTGGTTGCAGAAGAGCCGGGCCGTGGTCGCTGTCTACCTCGCCGATGTCGTCGATCCTGAGGCCAGGGCGTTCTGCGTGTCACCGCAGGCGCTTGGTCCCTTTGAGTCGCTGTTCTACGCGGCTGCGCTCGACCGTTCGTCTGGTGCGAGCTATTACTGGCAAGGGGCACCGCTTTGGGGCGGGGTCTACTTCAGCAAGCTGCGATTCCTGGTCCGACGTCTGACGGGACCGACCGCCGAGCCGGCGCGCGAGCCCGTCTCGGTATTCGGCGTCGTGATGACCGTCGTGGTGGCGCTGCTGCTGCTTCAAGCCATTGTCGCGTTTGTCTATCTGGCGGTTCGGGGGTAGTCATGACGCGTCTGACTCACGTTTGACGCCGCCGACGCACGTGAAGGCCGTCTACTCGCCGCGACCGAAGATCATCACTTGATGCTCGCGCTGTCGACGACCCAGCCATGCTCCTCGGAGTTCCTGTCGACGCCGAAGAAGGCCGTCCTGCCGCCGGACTCCGCGATGCCGACAACGATCGCCGCCGCGTCGACACCCGACACCGTACTATCAAAGCGGCTCCAAGTCGTGCCGTCAGTCGTCGAGAATAGCCAGACCGACGGATTGCCCTTCTGCGGCTCCTGCCCTGCGTAAAACGCACCGCCTGCACTCGTGTCATACGTCTCGCCGGCCCAGAGGAACCCGCCTGCCTCGCGACTGATCAGTGCGGTGGTGATGCCGGAGCGTGTGGGGGCAAGCAGGTTGCCGTCCGTGACGACGTTCCACTTGCCGTCCTTGCCCGCCACCCACTCGAAGTCCTCGGAACGGGTGGGACCGGAGCCCGTCTTCACGAAGCCGACGGAATCGGCCCAGCCAGCGACGATCACGGTGTCATTGTCCGCCGCCACGAACGCAGGCCAGAAGTCGCGTCCGGTCTGGGCGAAGTTCTCGTCAGAGACGATCTTCCACGTCTTGCCCTCATCATGCGTCTGCCACACGATTCCGACTTCGCGGGCGCCAGTGGCCGAGACGTCGGTCCATCCCGCGCCGACGACCAACATGCCCGGAAATGCGGTGCCACCTGAAGCGGACGTGACCGCAAGCGCCTCGGCCGCTGTCACACCGGTCGGAAGCGGTAAGGACGCAGACGTGCTCCAGGTCTTGCCCGAGTCGGGCGAGACGATGACGAGAGGGTCAGTACCCGACACGTCGCCGACGTCGTTTTGGGCGCTGCGTCCAACCGCTCCCACCGCCATCAGCACCGGATTCGATCCGTCGGCCGAAGCGGCCACCCCGAGCAGCTGGGCGGAGCGCCCACCTGCGAGCTGGCCGAGGTCGTGGGTCGCGAAGGCGCCGCCGCCGTCGCTTGTCGCGCAAAACGGCACTTGGCCGTGGCCCTGCGAGCCGGTTGGCAGTGAATGGCCGATGACCACACGGGTCTGCCCGACCTGCGCGGCTGCCGTGACGAACCGCTCCTCGGTGCCGATTTTCTCGAACTGCACGGCCGTACCGCCGGTGAGCGATGCCACCCCAGGCACGAACTTCCCGCTGAAGGGGTCGGCGATGAGGTAGCCGATGCTGCTGATCGTCCCGCCGAGAACGGCAGCCGCTTGAGGTTGGAACAGCCCCGGAGCGGGCGGCAAGAGCGGGAACGTTCCCACCTGGGGCGGAGTCGCGCTTGACTGTGAACCGCCGTCGGAGTTCCCCGCCGTTGGAGTCTTGGCTCCGAAAGCGCAACCGCCGAGGCTTGCCCCGACCAAAGCAATCATGATCATTGCCAACAGCAGCGCGCGTTTCATGGCGATCCTTCCGCAGCAGAGCATATCGGCATGTGTACCCAGGAACGTATCAGGAGCGACCTGCTGCACACGCGAGGCACGATTTTGTCAGCAAAGATATCAGCTATTGACACCCATATGAGAGCAGTCATAATTGCTACCAAATAGGATGCGATAGCAATAGAGGTGCTGATGACTACTCCAGCTGACGCCAAGAGAGCTCGGGAAGCGCTCGACCAACGACTCGTTCCGCTTGGACCGGCCGCACGCTATGCACCGCCGAGGGCCGGATGGGTCCGGGCGATCCGGGACGCGCTCGGCATGACTGCGGCTGCCCTCGCATCACGCATGGGAGTCACCGGCCCCGCGGTCCGCTCTCTCGAGAACAAAGAGATGAGCGGGGGAGCGAGGCTTTCCTCGCTTGGCCGCGCAGCAGAGGCAATGGACTGCACGCTGGTCTACGCTTTCATCCCGAACACAAGCCTCCGGCAGACGGTCGAGCGGCAGGCGGCGAGCCTGCTCGAAGCGCAGATGAAGCGCGTCAACCAGACAATGGCCCTCGAAGCTCAAGAAGGGGAAGCTCTTGCGGCTTCCACGAGAGCTCAGCTCGAAGCACTCATCGGCTCGGGGCGCCTCTGGTCGCAGCGGGACGCCAAGCGATGACCGACGACCTGTTCCAAGGGCCCGAGGGCGCGACACCCTTGAGCCCCGAGGATGCGAGGGGGCTGATCCCGACTTGGGTTGCCACCCGGGCCGACCTCAACGCAGCAGAGCAAGAGAACATCGCGCAGGCGATTGCGTGGGCGTCGACGAGTTCGCGCACGGGATCGCTCCCCTCGCTCATGACCGAGGAGTCGATGAAGACCCTGCACCGACGGATGTTCGGCGACGTGTGGAAGTGGGCCGGCACCTATCGGCAGCACGACACAAACATGGGGGCTCACTGGCCTTACATCTCCACGCAGGTCCGCGAGCTGCTCGGCGACGTGATGGCGCAGACTGCCGACCTCAACAACCTGCCATGGCCGGCCGACGAACTGGCGGTCCGGTTCCATCACCGGCTCGTCGTGATCCACCCGTTCGTGAACGGCAACGGCCGGCACTCACGGCTGGCCGCCGACCTGCTTGCGAGCACCCTCGGCGAGCCGGTCTTCACCTGGGGGTCGGAGAACCTGGGCAGTCCGGGCGAAGCGCGGCGCAGCTACCTACAAGCACTCCGGACGGCCGACGGTCATTTCGACTACGCGCCGCTCTTGGAGTTCGCCCGGTCCTGAATCCGAAGGCGTGTCGCGAGGGGCCAGCCGTGTTGCAACGCGTGTAGCAACGAGTGAGAATCCGTGGGTGTTCGCAGGGGTCCGCTGGTGTCGGGAAACCGATTCTGACCTGCGGAAACCGGACAAAGGCGGACAACCGCGTACTGCTCGGCGTTCCTCTACACGGAAGAAGCCGGGGGTTCGAATCCCTCATCGCCCACCCGTCTGGATGGCCCGTCTCCAACGAGACGATGCCAGCGGTCCTGTGTCCCCCCTTGGGCCTCTCGGCACTTGCAATGCCACAGCGCGGCCTGGTCTCAGCACTCTCCGCATTTTCCAGCATTGCGTGCATCGAGCACCAGCATTCGTGCGCTGAGCAGGACAACGGCCGCGTCCTTCTGGGCGTCGAGCAACACGTCCGCAGCCCGGCGTTCGCCCTCTAGCAGTAGATCTGCCGCCGAGTCGAAGCTTGCTTGAAGACTGGCTCTTTGTGACTCGGGCACACCTTCCAGTTCATCCGCCTGTGAGGCCCGGACCAGCTCCGCGGCCTGACGTTGCGCCTCTGCAAGAAGCTCGGCGGCTTGCCTTTGAGATGCGAGCAGCAGCTCTGCTTCGCGCTTGACCTCACCTACGTCCACAGCTGTTCCCGAGTCATCTGTTTCACCGCTTTTCGGGTGGTTCAATCGGCCAGCAGGTAGAACTATGGTCTACGCGACTGCAGCTTGCCATGTGCCGAGAACGCAGACGCGATCGAAGCGGTTGGCCGGGGACGCGTGAGGGTCCGACTTGTATTAGGTCTGCGGCAGGCGCCCGAGAGCACCGGTCACCTTGCGCAGGACGATCTCCTTGTAGTCCTCCGCCGCGAGATCATCCTCCGAGATGAACACTTCGGGGGCAGAGAACACGTGCTCCCAGTCCGGCTGTCCGTCGACGACGGCACGACCGTCTGCAGGCATCACGACGAGGGAATGCGTCTCGTGCGAAGGAAATACCACCAGCCCACGAGCTTCTAGCGCCTTGCAAACCTCAGGCATCCTCGTGTCCCAGTTGTTCTGCTCCACGTGCGACATGGATGCGTCTCCTCGGGTTTCACGTGCTAGGCCGTGAACAAGACGTGCCCCCCATGGGGGCGGGGGCACGTCCGGCGCCCAAAGGGGGCATCATGGAGTCTGCGGACCCAAGGGGAACCGGCGCCGTCCGGGGGGAACGTGGCCGCCGAGTTCACGATTCGATGATAGCAGAGCGGGAAATCTAGAGCACAAGAGATTTCTCAACCTATGTGCAAGAATCGAGGCATCGCACGGAGCGTTGGGGGGTGCGCA
>JARLGT010000118.1 GCA_031292615.1 Coriobacteriia bacterium
GATCAAGGCATTCAACACGCGCTTCGTTGCGATGCTATTTCGGCAAATGGGGCTGGTGCTAGGCCGGCCCGCTGAACTCGACGAGGTCGGGATCTCGCATGAGGAGGCCTTGGACCAAGTGAACTCGTTGCTCTGGGAGGGTCTGCTTCCGCGAACGGCCTCAGGGCCTCCGGAGCCATAGCCTGCCAGCACCGCTCGGCGGACCGATTTCGGCTAGTCTGTCACCGAGTGACGTTCCTGCAGCAAGGGGGGTTCCATGACTCAGGGCACCGCAGACGAGAGGCCTCCTACGACGGCCGCCTTGGGCCGCGTGGTCGGGGAGGCGCGCTGGCCGATGGCGGTCGCCGTCCTGGCGATCATCGGCCTGACGCTCCTGCTGCCCCACGATCTCATCGTTCGCCCACGGTGGGGAGTGCCGATTCTCGAGTTGGTCCTTCTCGTCGCGTTGATCATCGCCGACCCGGGCAAGATCGACCGAGTGTCGAAGTGGGTCCACGCTCTGTCGACCACTCTCATCGGCGTTCTGGTGGCGACCGCACTGTGGTGCACGGCCGAGATCATAGTGGAGCTGATCAAAGGCGGACCATCAACAAACTCGGCTGCCTCGTTGCTCGCAGCCGGCGGGATCGTCTGGCTGTCCAACTGCCTCGCCTTTGGGCTGCTGTACTGGGAACTCGACAGCGGTGGGCCGGCGGTGCGCGCTCACGGGCTTTCGGCCCATCCCGACTTCGCCTTCCCCCAACACCTGTCGCCGGAGCTTGCCCCGCGCGACTGGCGACCGCAGTTCATCGACTACCTGTATCTGGGCTTCACGGCAGCCACCGCGTTCAGCCCCACCGACGTGATGCCACTGCGTGCGTGGAACAAGATTGCGATGATGCTTCAGTCGACGGTGTCGCTGGCACTGGTGGGTCTGGTCATCGCGCGCGCCGTCAACGTGCTGGCCTAGTCGCGTCTGCAGGTCATGTGGCCTGGCCAGTCGCTGGACACTTGAGACGACGCATTGCCGCTACGGCGGGTTGACGGCCCGGTGACACAGGATGAGTTCGGCACGGATTTCGCCCTGAACGTGCCACGCTAGTGCATCGCGTTTCGATCTGGAGGGCCCCGTGAGTCGTCGTTCTCGGCTTCGTCGCACGCGACGAACGTCAGGCTTCATGATCTTCTTGCGGATCGCGGGCGCGCTGCTCGTCGTGCTGCTGCTTCTGGCCGTGGCAGGCAGCGCGGTTGCCTACGCCACCGTGACCACGTGGCTCCAAGGCTTGCCCAACTACCAGTCGCCGGCCGCATTCCAGGTCGCCCAGCCCACCGTGGTCTACTCGGCCGACGGCAAGCTGCTCGCCAGGTTCTACCTGCAGAACCGCGATGTCGTTCCCATCTCCCAGATGTCGACCGATCTGGTCAACGGGCTCGTGGCTGTCGAAGACGAACGATACTTCGAGCACGGTGCTGTCGATCCGGTCGGAATCGTCCGGGCCGCGTTCCAGACGTCAGGCGGCAATCGCCAATGGGCGTCGACGATTACGCAGCAGTACGTCCGCAACACGGTTCTGCTCGGCGAACGCACGCAGATGACGCTCGAGCGCAAGGTCCGAGAGGCCTACCTGGCTATCCAGGTCGAAAGGACGCTCTCCAAGCAACAGATCCTCGAGAACTACCTGAACACGGTGTACTTCGGCGAGGGTGCGTATGGCGCTGACGCCGCAGCCCGCACGTACTTCGCGAAGTCGGCGAGTCAGCTGACGCTTCCCGAAGGGGCGCTGATCGCCGGGCTCGTGCAGTCGCCCAGCCGCCTCGACCCCTACATCAACCCGACAGGTGCGGTGGCGCGTCGACAGGCAGTCCTCAGCCGAATGCTCTACAACCACTACATCACTCAGGCGGCATACAACGCGGCCGTCTCGGCCCCACTAGCTCTCAAACGCGAGACCCAGCCTCTGGAGGGCATCTACGCGGCGCCTTACTTCGTCTCCTACGTCAGGACCCTGCTTCAGCAGCAGTTCTCCGCGAACACCGTCTTCAACGGTGGGCTGACCGTCTACACCTCTCTGGACACGCGTCTTCAGGCCGACGCCGAGAAGGCGGCCCATCACCAGTTCAACGGATCGAAGGACCCGTCCGTAGCACTCGTGTCGATCGATCCGAACAACGGCTACGTCAAGGCATTGGTCGGCGGAACCAACTACGCGAAGAGCAAGTTCAACCTCGCGACACAGGGCTATCGACAGCCAGGCTCGTCCTTCAAGATGTTCACGCTGGTCACGGCGCTGGCGGATGGTATGTCACCAACGTTCCAGGTGGACTCCAACGCCCCCGTGACAATCCCAGCCAAACCGAATCCGTGGGTGGTGAACAACGACGAAGGTACAGGCTCGGGCATGATGTCGCTCGAGACCGCGACCTGGAACTCAGTCAATGCTGTCTACGCGCGAGTGGCGTACTACGGTGTGGGCATCAAGAGCGTCATCCACACCGCGAAGTCGATGGGAATCACCACGCACCTGCCCAGCATCCCGTCCATCACTCTGGGCAGCGTCGGCTGCACGCCACTGGAGATGGCCTCGGCATACGGGACCCTGGCCACTGGCGGTGCGCACTACGCGCCGATAGTCATAACCAAGGTACTCGACCGGAGCGGCAGCACGATCTTTCAGGCGCAACCGCACGGCAGCCAGGTCGTCCAGCCTGACATCGCCTATGCGGCGACCAAAGTGCTTGAAGGCGTGATAACGAAAGGGACCGCTCGGAACACGGCCAACATCGGTCGCCCTGCAGCTGGCAAGACCGGGACGAGCCAGTCAAACCGTGACTGTTGGTTCGTCGGCTACACGCCGCAACTGGTCACGTCGGTCTGGGTCGGCTTCACACCCGAGCGGACCGTCGTCGTCAACGGCCAGACCGGCTTCGGCGCGACGGTCGCAGCACCGATCTGGGCGCGCTACATGACGGCGGCGCTCGCCGGCAAGCCAATCCGCGACTTCACATCGGCGCCAGATCCGAGTTACGACGATAGCCGGTTCAACATCCCGGTCAGCTACGCGACGCAGAATCCCCCTCCGCCCCCGAGCACCAAGTCGGTCACTACGCCAAAGGCATCCAAGTCCTCTTCGGGAGGGAACAAGAGCGGAGGCAGCGGGAAGGGCACGGGGAACGGCCATACGAAGCCGACTCCACCGCCACCGCCGAGCAACCCGACGACCCCATAGCGTGGTCATGCGCGCGGGCCACAGGCAGGAGCCGAGCGGGCGTCCGGCGTTGCACCGCATCCCAACCGAGTTATTGCATGAGAGTCACCCGCCTGGATTCCCGCAGGTATGTTCGTCGGCGAAGCCAGTGACGGCTGGACGATTGGGATTCGCCCGCGACGTCGTCGGGCTGAACTCCCGGTCGGCCGAACCTCGACTGATGACTGGCACGCTCCTCGCAAAAGAGTTGGACAGAAGTCGAAGAGTCGCCGTATGTGGCGAATCCGCTTGCGAGGTCTGAATGTCCGAAATCGCCTGCCTGGCTCGCACTTTAGTGAGCAGCGCCCGCCGGCGCACCGCCGATTGCACGAACCATGCACTTGCGGCGATGTCGCTGCTCGCGGTCGTGTTCGCGACGATGCTCGCACTACCATCGCCGGTATTCGCTTCTCCCGCCGGACACGGGTCTGCGCCCAACGTCGTTGACTACTCCAGCGGCTTCACTCTCTCGACTCCCGCCACGCTCAAGAAGGCCGGGGTGGGTGTCGTCATCCGGTACGTCGGATCCTCTGCTTGGAAGAGCTTGACGCCTGGTGAGGCGGCGGCGCTGAGGCTCGATGGCATCGACATCGCGTCGGTCTACGAATCGAGCGCTGGATGGATGCTGGCTGGTAGGAGCGCAGGCATTGAAGCAGCCAGAACGGCGCGGGCGGCCATCATCGCCGACGGCGGGCCTAACCAGCCTTTCGTCTACTTCGCCTGCGACACCGACACGAGTGATTTCGCCGATGTGAACGCCGCGCTGCTGGGCGCACAGTCCGTTCTCGGACCCGGCAACGTTGGCATCTACGGCAGTTACTCGGTGTGCGCGAACGCGCTGAGAGCCGGTGCCGCGGCCAAGGCTTGGCAGACGGTCTCTTGGTCCAACGGTCAGGTGTTGCCAGGCGCCGTTCTTCTACAGCTGGTCCCGCAGACTCTGGGGGACCTCGGCGTGGACTACGACACCGACATTCGCAACGCGGCCGATATCGGCCAGTGGGGTGTCCCCGCAAGCGAGACGGTTGTGGCCACCGACGTCATCAGCTTCACGCCGCAGTCGACGCCGTCGACCGCTACCCTGCGAGCGATTGAGTCGAGCGACGGTGTGAGCGCTTGGGCGGTCGGCGACCGAGGGACTATCTTGCACACGAGTAGCGCGGGTGCCACGTGGACCGCGCAGTCCGCAGCTACTACAGCGACGCTGCATGCAGTCAACTTCGCTGACAACAACAATGGTTGGGTCGCAGGCGAGAATGGCCGCGTCTTTCACACGATCGACGGCGGTCGTACTTGGAATGAGCAGTCCACGCCGACGACTGCGACGTTGAGGTCGATCTACTTCACCGACGACTGGGGCGGTTGGGCGGTTGGAGAGCGCGGAACGGTGCTGCACACGGGCGACGGCGGCGCCACTTGGATTCCCCAGTCCGTCCCTACGACGGCCACGCTCAACTCGGTGGAGTTCTCAAGCGAGACTACGGGCGTCGCCGTTGGCGAGAACGGGGCGTTCGTCTTCACCGGGAATGGGGGGAAGAGCTGGTTCGAGGCGTCGACCCCGACCACGTCGGATCTGTCAGCGCAGTGCGTTGCGAGTTCGACCGTTGCATGGTCCGTCGGAGCGAGTGGAACCGTTCTGCACACGGGGAACGACGGCGCCACGTGGACTCCGCAGTCGCTGCCGACGACCTCGGCTCTCACAGACGTGGAGTTCAGCGGTCTGTCACGCGGGATGGCGGTGGGCGCCTCAGGTACGGTCCTGTTCACGGCGAACGCTGGCCAGACGTGGACGAGGCAATCGTTGGAGACTACGGGTGCGCTCAACGGCGTCGAACTCGCGGGCACCAGCGGCTGGGTTGTCGGCGACGCCGGACGAGTGTTTCGGCTGACGATGCCGAGCGTGCACTAGCGTCGCGAAGCCCGATCGGCTGGCGGCTCGGCTCTCTACGACCCGAACGTCTTGACAGCTTCCTGCATCAGGTCCGGGATCGGCAGACCCTGCGGGCACGCATCCAAACAGGTGCCGCACTCGGTGCAGTTCGACGCCTTGCCCTTGACCTGCAGATAGCCCGTGGTGAACGGGTTGGCGTCGCCCCACATGGCGGCGTTGTTCAGCGACGCGATGACGTCGGGGATGTCGACGCCGTTGGGGCACGGCATGCAGTAGAGGCAGCGCGAACAGTCGGCCTTCAGGCCTTTGCGCAGGACATCGGCGGCTTTTGCGTAGACGGCGAGTTCGTCTTCCGTGAGCGAGTTCGGCAGGCCCTTCTCGGCGGCGGCGAGGTTGTCCTCGACGTGCTGCATCGCGCTCATGCCGGACAGCGTCAGGCTCACGCCGGACTCGTTCCAGACGTAGCGCAACGCCCACTCGGCGGGACTCCAGCCTTCCGGGCGCTCGTCGAAGACGGCGCGCATCGAGGCCGGCATCTTGTCGCCGAGCTTGCCGCCCTTGATGGGCTCCATGACCACGACGCCCATGCCCTTCTCGGCGGCGTGAAGAAGACCGGCGCGACCGGCCTGGAACTCAGTGTCCATGTAGTTGTACTGGATCTGGCCGAACGCCCAGTTGTCGTACTCGTCGCAGATGCGGATGAAGTCGGCGGCCGCACCGTGGAAGGAGAAGGCGGGGAAGCGGATGCGGCCTTCGGCCTGCGCGCGATTGAGGAAGTCGATCACGCCGAGCGACTTCATCTTGTCCCATGCCGGACCGTTCAAGCCGTGCACGAGGTAGAAGTCGAGGTGGTCGGTCTGGAGCCGTTCGAGCTGCTGGGTGAGGAAGCGGTCCATGTCGGCGGTTTCTCGGCAGATCTGCTGCGGCAGTTTGGTCGAGAGGTTCACGCGCTCGCGCCAGCCGCCTGACAGCGCCCGTCCCACGAACGGCTCGCTCTCGCCGCCGGGGCCCGAGAAGCCCGTGCCGTGGTAGAACCACGCGGTATCGACATAGTTCACGCCGTTCTCGATGGCGTGGTGCAACATGTCTGTGGCGAGCTGGGTGTCGATCTTGGTCTGGTCGCCGTCGAGCACGGGCAGGCGCATGCACCCGAAGCCAAGAATCGAGACGTCGACACCGGTGTTGCCGAGTTTGCGATAGAGCATGGGTCCTCCCGAGGTAGTTGACCGTCGATTCGCCGCGTGCCGCCTGAGCTTGCTCGCGGCGGCCGGGTGGTGGAATATGCTTAGATAATCTTATCTATTCTGCCGAGCGCTGTCACGGTCCACGCTTCCGGCCACGCCCTCGGCATCACAGGCTCGTGCACCCGACCTCGCGGTCGAGTGCCGTGCGATCGGAAGGAGCCTGCCGTGGTCGGCAAGGGGGATTCGATGCTCGAGGCGGTGCGCAACCGGCGGAGCATCCGGCGCTATCAGGACCGGTCGATAGAGCCCGAGCTTCTCGAGCAACTGCAAGAGGCGATGTTGCGCGTTCCCTCATCGCGCAACTTGAAGCCTTGGCGCTTCGTCTTCGTCACTGACCAGGGGCTGCTCGAGGCGCTGGCAGGCGCCAAGGCGTCTTTCGGCGACTTCGTGGGCACCGCCCCACTCGGCGTGGTCGTCTGCGCGGACCCGTCGGTCTCGGACTGCTGGATCGAGGACTGTTCGATCGCGGCGGCGACCCTGCAGCTCGCAGCCGTGGCTCTCGGCCTTGGCACGTGCTGGGTCCAGATTCGCGCCCGACAGAACGCCGACGGCGGTCCTGCCGAGAACCACGTCCGAGAGATCCTGGGCCTGCCGAAGACACTCAGCGTGTTGTGCATCGTGGCGGTCGGCTACCCCGCCGAGGACAAGCCGCCGAAAGAACGAGCGTCGCTGTCCTGGGACAAGGTAGAGGTTCGGTAGCGCCGTCGAACGACTCGACCCTGGCCGGCCTTCCCTTTGGGAGGACACGTTCTCGGCCCTAGTCCTGCTTGCTAAAGAGCATCACGCCGGGGACGAGGAAGACGACGAAGAACCCGGTGAGAATGAGCACGTCAATGCCGGCGGGGTGGAGGGTCAAGGCAGGCGACAGCTTGGGGGACAGCGCGATCTGCCGGAGTGCATCGACGCCGTATGACATCGGATTGAGCTGGCCGATCACCTTCAGCGCGGTGCCCGCGGCGTTGTCGGACGTGAACGGGAAGAAGGCTCCGGAGAGGAAGAGCATCGGCATCAGGATGAACTGCATGATGACCTGAAAGCCTTCCATCGTCTTTTGTCGCGCCGCGATCAGGATGCCGAGCGAAGTGATGACTGCTGCGAGCAGGAGCAGCGTGAGCAGCATGAGAATCACCTTGCTCACGTCGTAGTGCACGCCGAGGAGCGGTCCGAGCAGCATGATGATCGCCGCTTGGAACATCGCAACCGTCGAGCCGCCCGCCACCTTCCCAAGTGCGACCGCCGTGCGTGACACCGGAGCCACCAGGACCTCGCGCAGGAACCCGAACTCGCGGTCCCACACGATCGAGATTGCCGAGAAGAGCGCGGTGAACAGCACCGTCATGCACAGGATGCCAGGGTAGAGGAACTGGATATAGGGGATGCCGGCAAGGCCAGCGCCGCCGCCGATCTTGCCGAGTGCTCCGCCAAGGCCGAAGCCGAGCGCGAACAGGAACAGAAGCGGTTGCGCGAGCGACCCGAAGATACGCGAGCGATCGCGCAAGAACCGCAGCACGTCGCGGTACCAGATCGTGTAAGCGCCCTTGAGGTTGTGCTTGAGGTGGCCGCCCATCAGCGTCGCCCCCTCATCTGGCGCGCCCGGCGCATCTGTGCGACCGGACTCGCCTCCTCCTCGCGAATGGCACGCCCCGTGAGCTTCACGAACACGTCCTCGAGTGTGGGCCGACGCAGGTTGACGCTCGACACACTCAGCTCCTCGGGGTGCTCGTCCATCGCTCGCAGCACCTCGGGGATGAATCGATCGCCGTGGTCGATCTCGATGCGCAGTCCCTCGGCCGTCTGCTGAGCCGTGACTCCGAGCGAGACAAGCACTTCCACGGCTCGTACATCGTTGTTGGTGGTCAGCGTGACCACGTCGCCACCGACCATCGCCTTGAGGTTGTTGGGAGAGTCGAGCGCGACGATCTGCCCGTGGTCGATGATGGCGATGCGATCGCAGATCTCGGCCTCGTCCATGTAGTGCGTGGTCAGGAAGAGTGTGAGA
>JARLGT010000119.1 GCA_031292615.1 Coriobacteriia bacterium
ATGCGGTTGACGGTGTCGATACTGACGGTCTCGCTCACGGTCCTCTCGCTCGCCATCGCGATGGCTGCCATCGCGCAACCCAGCTGCGCTGAGTCACGCAGCGGCAGCGCGGCCAACTGCGCGAGTGCGATTCCGGCCGTGAACGCGTCGCCAGCGCCGGTCGCGTTGATAAGCGTCGCGGGTGGCGCGGAAAGCGTCAGCGGGCCGGTTGAGTCGGCCGCGACCACGCCGCCGGCGCCCAGAGTGACGAACACGCGGCCGGCGCCGAGCGCGACCAGCTCGCGGGCAGCCTGCTCGGCGTCCTCGTGCGTGACCACCTCGCGGCCGAGCAGTGCGCCAGCCTCCAGCGCGTTGCAGTGCAAGGCGGCCAAGCGGTGGAGTATCGGCAGCGCGCGCGGAGCTTTCGCGACCGAGATCGCATCGAGGATCAACGGTGCCGGAGCGTACTCGCCGATCCAGGCGAGCGTCTCGGCGGGGAGGTTGGTGTCCACCACAACGAGCGCCGCCCGCGCTAACGCAAACGCGCGTGGCTCGAGCACGTCAGGCGTCAGGCGCTCCATCGCTCGCATGTCGTTCAGCGCGAGCGCCATGTCGCCGCTCGCGTCTAGAATCGCGACGTAGAGCGGGCCGGGCTCGTCGGCAAGTACGAGGGAGTAGGCGATGTCGACGCCGGCACGAGCGCACTCCTCGGCGAGGAAGCGGCCGTTGGCGTCGCCACCCAGCACCGTGATCAGCTGCGTCGCCACGCCTAGGCGCGCGAGGTTCTCGGCGATGTTGCGGCCCACGCCTCCGGGCGACAGCTCGACGCGGCCGGGGTTGGAGTCGCCAGGCACGAGCGCGGCGTCCGGCACGCCGAGGATGTCGACGTTCGCCCCGCCGATAACGACCACCGGGCCTGTCGGCGCGACACTAAGGGGCGAGTAGGGCATGCGCCTTCTTTCGACGAGGACATGACCGAGCATCGCATGCGGAGGCCGGGGAGTTCCAGTGCGCTGGCTAGCGCCGCACCCAGATGCCGAAGTCATCGACAATCTGCACGAGCCGGTACTGCGTGATTAGGCGAGCGATGAACGGGTCGGTCTTAGCCGTGCGCTTGTATGGGAGCATCCCGCGAAGTCGCATGGCGAACTGGTCGGTGAAGACGACATCTGGCATCCCGCCATGCGCCGCAAAGTACGCCAGCGAGTACTTGTAGGAGGGCGAGGGGTAGAGCCACACGGCGTTGGTGTAGATATGGCCGCCCGTGAGCAGGTAGGCCTGGCGCTCGCCATAGAAGGTTACTCGCGCATCCGGCTTGACCCAGCGAGCAGCGGCCGCCTCAAGCTCGGTGAACTCGGCCAGACGGCTTGCGGGCACGTGCATGCCTGCATAGGCACCGCGCGTGAGCATCGCGTGCATCTCGATGGGCCAGCCGTCGTCGATGGTGGTCGCCCACAGCATGGTCATCGCCAGCACGACCGCCAAGAGAGCCGAGGACCAGAGAGCCCTCTCGCCCCACAGGTCCTCGATCGCGCTACCCCACGCGACGAGCACCGCAAGCGACAGGGGCGTCAGGCCGATGACAGGCACGGCCCGCAACCACCCCGCGTCAGTCGAGTAGATGACGGTCAGGAAGCCCACCATTGCCGCCGGTGCCGCGAGCGCCAGCAGACCGAGGACGTCGTTTCGCTTGGCCCACCACGCCCACAGTGCTGAGGGCAGCACAACGGCGAGCACGAACGTGATCAGCCAAGAGGCCGCAGTCGTCCCGAACAGCCGCCCGTGGCTCGAAAGCATCTCGAGGCTGCGCACGAAGGCGAGCATGGGGACTGCAAGCAGAAGAGCCGCGCGTACTCGCGCAGGCACCCGCCCGATGCAGGCGACGAGCGCGGCGAGCCACATCGGCCAGAGAGTGGGCGCGGACAGCGAGGCCCACACACGCCCAAAGGTCAGCGCGAACTTGTCGAGCGGCGAGCGCAGGTTGACCACGTTGGCCGACGCGTAGCTGATACCCTGGCGGATCTCGGCGATCGAAACCGTCGACAGCAGCGCTGTGACGAAGGCCAGCGACGCGACGGCGCACGCGCCCAACATCCAGGCGGCCAGCCGCTTGTCGCGAGTCAGCGCGAGGAACGTGACGACGAAGACGAGCGCGGCGACGCACAACGGTGGGTACGTGACCGACGCAAACACGAGCGCCGCGCCGGCGCCAGCGGCAGCCGGACCGCTTCGATCGGTCCACGCGCGGTGTGCGAGCGCTGTGGCGGCGAGGAAGCCAAGTGCCGTCATGAGGTTGTAGCCCGGCGCGATCAGGTTGAACGGCGGGCACAGCAGCACGACGGCGACCGCCATCGCCGAGACCACCGGCCGAAACGACCGACGCAGTTGAGAGTACGCAAGCGAACCGACGGCCGTGGCGAGCGCCACGTAGAAGAGCCGGTAGGCCATGACGAGATGGTCCAGACCGAACAGTCGCCACCAGACACCCACGAACGCCGCGCTGGGCATGAACCCCAACGACTGGACGCTCATCTCGTCGGCAAAGGGGCGCGCGCCCTGCGCCAGTCGCAGTGCAACGGTGACGTAGTGGCTGTCGTCGTAGAGAGAGACTCCGAAGGTAGCGCGATAGGCCGCGAGCGCGACCGCAACGACGGCAACGATGGCGACCGCGAGTATCTCGGCGTTTGAGGCCTTTGCGCGTGGCTCGGGGGGCATTGGTGCAGGATAGGCGAGGGGCAAGCACAGGGGCAAGCACAGGGGACGTGAGCCAGGCGTGCGGCCGCTTCAATGGGCATACACGAGTAGGCAGTGAGTCAAACGACGGGAGACCTAGAAGTGGATGACTTCATCGAACTGACCAGCGCCGAAGGGCTTGAGCCGGGTACGATGCGTCAAGTCGATCTCGAGGGGCACGAGTTCCTCGTCGCGCGCGTCGGCGACGAGTACTTCGTCACCGACGCACGCTGTGCTCACCTCAACGGACATCTTGCGCGGGGCGTGCTCGAAGGCTCCGTCGTGACGTGCCCGCTGCACCACTCGCAGTACGACCTGCGCGACGGTAGCGTGTTGCGCTGGACCGACTGGACGGGCATGGCGCTCTCCGTAGCCAAGCTCGGGCGCCATCCTCGACCGATTCGCGCGTACGAGAGCAAGGTTGTCGACGGCAAGATCTGGGTGGGCCCGCAGAAGGAGTGCGCGCCCGTCGAGATCGCCTAGCAGCCACCGTGCCCAGCCGACCCTCATCGCGCCGCCGCGCCTGGCCCCTCTGGGTCGGGCTTGGCGTTGTGGTGGGCATCGCCTTGGTGATGGCGCCGTTCCTGGTCCGCGTTCCCGAGCAGGCCGATCTCGCCGAGCCCGAGGATCTCGCGGACGAAGACAGCAAGTTCGTCGAGATCGACGGCATCCGGTTCCACTACAAAGACCAAGGCGATCCGGCCTCACCGCGCACGATTGTGTTCCTCCATGGGTTCGCGTCGAGCCTGTACTCGTGGCGCCACGCCATGGCGGGCTTGCGCGACCGCTATCGCGTGATCGCCTTCGATCGCCCCGGCTTTGGCCTGTCCGGCCGACCACTTCGCGGCACGTGGCAGGGCACGAGCCCCTACACCAACGTCGCGGCCGCCGAGCAGACCCGGGCGCTCATGGACGTGCTTGGGGTGGAGAAGGCCGTGCTGGTCGGTCACTCGCAGGGGTCAAGCTTGAGCGTCATCCTCGACGCACTCTATCCCGAGCGCGTCGAGGCGCTCGTACTGGTGAACACGCCTACGGCCGCGCGGCGGTTCAGGCAGGTTCCAGACGCTGTGATCGACTGGTTGCGCGCCATTCCTCAGGTGGAGCGTCTCTCTCCGTTGTTGGCGCGGCCGTTCTTCGGCCGCAACGCGCGAGCAGTGATGAGCTGGGCGTATCACGACCCCACGAAGCTCTCCGACGAGACCATCGAGCTCGAGCTGAAAGCCACGCATGTGCGTGACTGGGACCGCTCATACGTCGAGCTCACCCCCACCCAGGCCGGGCTGCACGTCCCTGAGGCGATGGCTGCCGTCACGGCGCCAACGCTGGTGATTGCCGGTCGCAACGACCGCACAGTTCCCTATCGCGACCAGGTGCGCGCCGCACGAGCGATTCCCGGCGCGCGACTGATCACCTTCGACGCGACGGGCCACGTCGTGCCCGAGGAGCGCCCCGGTGCCTTTCTCGAGGTGCTCGAGGACTTCCTCGGCGAGTTGGACGAGGTCTAGGGCCGTATCTCGACGGGAGTGCCGAGCCCGATGCGCGGGTAGAGCTCGGCGATGTCGGAGTTCGAGAGCGCGATGCAACCGGTGCTCCAGTCGGTCCCGGTCCCGCCCCCGTGGATCATGATCTCGCCGCCCAGCTTGGTGTTGTATGGCGGGCGGCGGTAGTGACGGATCGCCTCCACGATCGCCCGCTGCTCCCGCTTGGTGATCAGCCCGGCGGCAACGCCTCGCTCGGCATCTTCCTTGTCGGGATACGAGAGGCCTAGCGAGCGCACGTACTTGCTCTCGTCGTTTCGCACGCACACGTAAAAGTCGCCCTCGGGGGTGCGCCTGTCGCCCTGCCGCACCTTGTCGCCGAGCGGTCGAGCGCCCAGTGCGATCCGGTATGTCTTGACGACCTGTCCCGCCGAGAACACCGCCAACGTTCGACGCGACTTCTCGACGAGCAGCTTGGGGTCGACCAGAACGCCGGGCAGCTTGCCTCCGATAGCGCCGAGTGTGACGGCCGGCGCGGCACTGGCCAAGGCGATGCCGATTGCGTGGTCCACCGCGGCCTGAGCGCTGTCGGGCTTCGGAGGCGATGCCGGAGCCTCGGATGCGGCGTGTTGCAGCCGCACGACCCAGATCAGGCCGAGAGCCGCGATCACGATCACCGCTGCCGTGAGAAAGGCGCGCACGCCACCTCCACGCTCCGAGGGAACACTCATAGCGTATCAGCGCGGCGACCTTCGCGGCGAGTGGTTGTCGAGGGTTCGCATTCACCCTCTTGTGTGAGCTGCGTCACGCCGATAGAACGTTTGTGGGTAGATAGCTGCCTCGCGACTCGGCACGCTACGTGCGTGCTGGCTCTTCTCGGCGCACGAATGGATACGAACGGTATTTACCGTCTTCTCGGGAGGCAACGTGGCACTGGAGGGCAACCTCAAAGACTTCTCGCTCGCCGACATGTTCCGGCTGCTGGTCTCGGGCTCCAAGTCCGGGACGCTACACGTCACGGGACCTGAAGGCGACGGCATCGTCTGCTTCAGGGCAGGTGAGGTCTTCTACGCCTCGACCAGCCCCGTGCGCGAGCCGGCCGGCAAGCGGCTAGCGCGCGTCGGGATCATCTCGGACAAGCAACTTCGCCAGGCCCAGGGCCTCATGAAGATCCAGAAGCGCGACAAGGCCAACCGCAAGCTTGGCCAGATCCTCGTAGACGAGGGCTATCTCGACGCAGACGTCTTGGAGGAGTTCATCTCCGAGCAGGTCACCGAGGTGCTTTTCGAGCTGCTGCGCTGGGACGAGGGCGAGCTGAGGTTTGAGGCTCACGAGCACCTCGACGACGTGGATCTGGGCCTGTCGCTGTCCATCGAGAACGCCGTTGCCGATGCCGAGAAGCGCCTCGAGGCGTGGAACCGTATCCGCGACAAGATCCCGTCGATGGACACGCGCTTCGCGATGTCGTCGAGCCCCGGTCAGAAGCCCACAGAGATCCACCTCAAGCCGCGCGAGTGGATGCTGCTGTGCTACTTGCACGGACATCGCAGCGTCCGCGAGCTAGTCGAGCTGACCGGCTACAACGACTTCGAGACCGCCAAAGTCCTCTACGGTATGTACTCGGGCGGTTTGATCGAGAAGGTCGGACCTGCCGGCGAGCCTGTCGCGGAGTAGTGCCGTGACTCAGTACGGCGCGAGCCTGAAGAAGGATCTCACTGCCGAGGAGTTCGAGCGTTTCCGCGACTGGATACACAAGCACTCCGGCATCTACCTGGAAGAAACACGTCTCGACTCGCTGCGCATCTCGCTCGTCACGCGCGCAACTCGGCTCGGGTTCGTCGACTACGGCGAGTACTACCGCATACTCACTTCGAGTGAGGCCGAGTTCAAAGAGCTCATGAACCTCGTCACTATCAACGAGACGTCGTTCTTCCGCTTCCCGGCGCAGTTCGACGTCTTGAGGGATCGCGTCATCCCCGACGTCCTGGAGCACAAGCCACGCTCAAGCGAGACGTTTCGCGTCTGGTCGGCAGGGTGCTCGACCGGCGAGGAGCCCTACACCATAGCGATGACGCTGCTGGACTCATCGCTGCAGAGCAAGGGTTATCGCTGCTAGGTGCTGGGCACCGACGACTCCACTCAGGCACTGGACCGAGCGCGCGACGCCATCTACCCGGCTCGCGCGCTCGCCAACCTCCCGCAGAACGTCTCTCAGCGCTGGTTCGAGACCGTCAACGGCTTGCATCGGCCGGTCAAGCGCGCGCGCGACATCGTGGAGCTGTCGTATCACAACCTCGTTAAGGAGCCGTACCCCACGGCGCTGCTCTCGAACTGGGACGTCATCTTCTGTCGCAACGTGACCATCTACTTTCGAGTCGAGTCGACCCGGCGCGTCGTGGACAACTTCTATCAAGCGCTCAATCCTGGCGGCTACCTCTTCATAGGGCACTCCGAGACCCTCTCTACCATCTCGGACTGCTTCGAGCCGGTCGAGATCGATGGCGTCTTTCTCTACCGCAAACCGCTGCGCCGCTTCGTCGCGTTGGGCGCAAGCGGAGCTGGCCGGACCGAGCCTGCGCGTCGGCCAACCGTCGCCGAGCTGAGCGCGGCCAACACAACGCCCGCGGCCGCCCCGGTGCAGCAGCCAGGCTCGGCACGTCCGCAGACGGCGCCAGCCGCTGAGCTGCCGGCAACGCCCGTAGTCGCCGTAATCCCCCAGCGTGCCGAGAACGACCCGCCTGTGCCGGCTCCCGCGACGGATTCGGCCGCGGACTCGGCGTACCCGGCGCCCGCGTCCGCAGACCCTTCTACTTCGCCCGTCGCCGTCCTACTTGCCGAGGCACGCTTGCTGCTCGAGCAAGGGGAGCCGCAGCTGGCCAAGCAGGCCGCCGAGAAGGCGATCGCGCTGGAGCCTCGCAACATCGACGCGATGCTCGTCGTCGCCTACGCGCATGCCGACTCGGGCGACTTCGATGCAGCAATCGCCGAGGCCAACTCGGTGTTGGAGATCGACCCGCTGGTCGCATCGGCGCGCTACATCCTCGGCATCATCTACCAGCGCCAGTGCGAGCCGACCTCGGCGCTGGGCGAGTTTCGGCGCACGATCTACATCGATCAGGAGTTCGTACTCGCCCACTTCAACGCGGCCAACATCTTGCGCGCACGCGGCGAGGCAGAGGATGCCTGCCGTGAGTACGAGAACACGCTACGCGCGCTGTACGTGAATCCTGCCGGCTCGTGGACCGCGTTTCTGGGCGGTTTTCGACCGGATTTGCTGGCCAAGACGTGCGAACGCAGTCTGATAGAGTGTCGAAGAGGGACTTAAGTCAGCCTCAAGGCGCCCGCTTAACAGGGCGATAACCTGGGAGACGAGTCCACGGAGGGGAGCTAGAAAGAGATGGCCAACGCGCGAGTTCTCGCGGTCGATGACAGCCCGACCATCCTGGAGATGATCAAGGCGATTCTCCAGTCCGGCGGCTACGAGGTCATCACCGCAACCGATGGGGCAGAGGCGCTCGAGACCGCACGTGCCGAGGTCCCCGACCTGATCCTTCTGGATGTCATGCTGCCCAAGCTGGACGGCTATCGCGTCTGCCGTCTTCTCAAGTTCGACCAGAAGTACAAGAACATCCCGATCATCATGCTCACGGCCAAGACCGAGGAGCAGGCGATGGCGACCGGCATCCGGACCGGCGCCAACCAGTATCTGACCAAGCCCATCGAGCCTGAGCGGCTGCTCTCGGCTGTTGCCGAAGAGCTCGCCAAGGTCTCGGGATGAGCGCGGCCGGTCGATGATGGCTGAAAACAACTCCATGTCGGGCCGCGTGCTCGACGCCCTGTGTTCGGCGGGGCTGCTCTCGCTCGACGACCTCGGCGGCGCACGGGCCGAGACGGGGAGCGACGCCGACGCGGGTCGCGACCTCGTCCAGCGCGGCGTCGTCACGCAGCAGCAGATCTCTGGCGTCCTCGAGGACGAACTTGGCGTGCCTCGGGTCGATCTGGCAAGCTACGCCCCCGACGAAGAGGCACTTCAGCGCGTGCCCGCCGAGGTGGCGCGTGCTCGGCACGTCCTCCCGCTCTTCGAGATCGAGGGGATGCTCACCGTCGCAATCGGCGAGCCTGTGGACATCTTCATGCTCGACGAGCTGGCGGCTGAGCTTGCGCTGGAGGTCGAAGCGGTGCTGGCCGACTCACCCGCAGTAAGCGCGGCGATCGTCCAGTACTACGGCGAAGAGCCCGCTGAGGAAGGCGCGGCACAGGCCGAGCCAGCGACGGTGGACGAGGCACCAGCCCCAGTGTCGGCGTTCGAGTTCGAGCCCGAGCCTGACGTCGAGTCAGCCGGCCCGATGTTCTCGGCGGGCGAGGCCGTGTTCTTCGACGGGGTGGCGGTGGTCAGCGACACCGACGAGCTCGAGATATCGGCGGCCGACTTCTTCGATGTCGCCGAGGAGTTGCCCGTCATCGTCGACGCTCCTGCAGACGTCGCCGAGCAACTCGAGGCCGGATCTCCCGCTGAGGCACCCATCGGAGCTGAGCTTGCAGCGCCGCCGCAGACCGTTGCCGATGTCGTAGCAGCGGAGACGCAGTCCGCATCGGGCATCGATCTTGACGTACTTGCAGTCGCCGACGAGCGCAAGCTCGCCGTGCTGGTCACCGACATTCTCGAGCAGGCCGTAGCTCGCGGCGCGAGCCGCATCCACCTACTCCCGTACAAGAACGACTTCTTCCTGGTCTTCCGCATCCAAGGGCGGCTCGAGAAGATTGCGAGCGCGCCGCTGTCGATGCAGCAGCCGCTGATCGAGGGCTTCAAGCACTTCGCCAAGCTCGGCGGCGTTACTTCGGATCTGCCCGCACTCGGGCGTCTACACGCCGAGATCGGCGGCAAGCAGCTCGTGCTCACGGTCTCCTCGGTGCCCACGGTTGCGGGCCAGCGCCTCGTCGTGTCGTTCTCGCCTGCACGCCCCCAGCCGCGCAACTTCCTCGAGCTGGGGATGAGCGAGGCCGAGTCGCGCGCCTTGCAGGCGATGGTCGAGCGCGGCCGCGGCATCCTGTTGGTCGCAGCGCCCGTCGCCGGTGGACGCTCCAGCACCTACTACGCACTGCTGAGCCATGCGGCGCAGGCCGGCAAGACTGTCTACTCGGTAGAACGCGCCATCGAATACGAGATTCCCGCCGTCGCGCAGGTGCTCGTCAACCCAGGTTCGCCCGTGGGCGCCGCGTCGTACTTCGCCGCCGGCATGCGCCAGGACACCGACGTGCTGGCGATCGACTCGATGCAGTCGGTCGAAGACGTGCACCTCGCCATCGAGGCGGCGGGTCTGGGCAAGCTCGTCGTCGCAACGTTCGCCGGCGCCGACATCGTAGCCGGTGTGCGCCGAATGCTCGACCTCGGTGCCGAGCCGGTATCGCTGGCTAGCGCGCTGACGCTCGGCGTGGGCCAGCGCGTCGTGCGCACTAACTGTCCCAACTGCTCGCAAGACGAGAAGAGCCCGCTCGCCGCCAAGATCCCCGGCGCCGAGAAGAACATGACGACGCGACGCGGCACTGGCTGCCCGAACTGCGGCAAGTCCGGCTTCCAAGGAGCCACCGGCATCTTCGAGGTGCTGCCGTTCACCGAGCCGGTGCGCGCGCAGATCGCCCGCGCGGCGACCGCCGAGCAGCTTGCGGCGGCGGCGAAGGCCGCGGGAATGCGGCCGATGATAGCCTCGGGCCTGGCCAAGGTTCGCGACGGTGTCGTCAGCCCAGATGAACTCGACCGCGTGCTGCGGTTCAACGTGTGAGCCAGCCGTGACATCCGCCCCGGACATCATCGACGAGGCCACGCAGATCGACACTGACGACGCGGGCGCCTGCGCGATGGTCGAGCGGGTGCTCGCGTTCTTCTTGGGCACGCAGCGCTACGCGCTGCCGATCGAGCGCGTGCGCGAGATACAGCAGATAGTCGCCTTCTCGGAAGTACCCTCGATGGGTTCGGGCGTCGTTGGGATGGTCAACCTGCGAGGTAGCGTGGTTCCCGCTGTGGACATGCGGCGCCTCGTCGGCCTGGAGCCGCTCGAGTGCACGCTCGAGACCCCGATGATCATCGCTGACGTGCACGGCGAGACGCTCGCGCTGCTCGTCGACGAGGTGCAGGACGTCTTCGAACTGCCGCCGGGCTGTCTTCAGGAGTCGCCGGCGCTGCACGCGCTTTCGGCTAGCTTGATCGGGGTGGCCCGCGTGGGCGACGGTCTGGTCTACGTGCTCGATCTCGACCGACTGGTCGACTCGAGCCTGTTTGGTGGCCCGCGATGACCGAAGAACAGACCGGGCATTTCTTTGGTGGCACGCCCGTCGACATTCTGGAGGCCAGAGCGGCTTCGCTCGCTCAAGAGCCGGCTGAAGAGGACGCCTCCGATCGGCTGTCAATGCTGCTCTTCCGCATCGGTGACGAGCAGTACTCGGTCGATGTGGCGGACGTGCGCGAGATATTTCAGGAGTACACGGTCACGAGCTTGCCCTGCACGCCGGAGTTCATACTCGGCGTGACGAACGTGCGTGGCGAGATTCTCTCGGTCACCGATCCGGCGATTCTCATGTCGCTGGGGCGTATCGTCGGACCGGTAGACGCGCAGCCCCCGGCTGTGGTGCTTACGAACGGCCTAGTCGCGACCGCGATCGTCGTCGACGAGATCGGCGACATAGTCGAGATTGCCAAGAGCACGCTTGAGCCGCCGGTCAGCATCATCGACCGTGCCCAGGTGGAGTTCGTCGCAGGTTCGATGTTCGTTGACGGCGCGATGGTGGGAGTCCTCAACGTGGAACGAGTGCTCGAGCCAGTGGGCAACTCGAGCCACCACTAAGACCGGGAGGTCGACGGAAGAGCATGCGTATCTGGGACAAGATCAACAGCCGGCTTCTCTATCGTCTGACTCTGACGACCGTCGCGATGCAGGTGGCGTTCCTCGCCATCCAGATCGTGCTCATCACGCTGTTCTTGGGCACCTACATCGGCGCCACGCAGCGCACGGTCGATGCGATCGTGATGCTGATGGGCATCTCGGTCATCGTTCTGGTGATCTGGGCCGTGCTCCAGTACTTCATCGCCCGCAGGTCGCTCGATCCACTCACGTCGATCGTCGACAGCGTCCAGGCGGCCTGCCAGGGCGACATCGGCCACAAGGTCGAGGTCACCTCGACCGACGAGATCGGGGTGCTCGGCAGCTCGTACAACCAGATGCTCGACCTGATCGTCTACCTCATCCGCCAGACGCAGGAGTCCTCCAAGCGTCTGGCCGTCTCAAGCAACGACATCCTCTCGGCCACCGAGCAGCAGGCCTCCGGTTCCGCCGAGCAGGCCGCGTCGATCAGCGAGACAACGGCGACGATGGAGGAGCTGGCCAGCACGTACCGCCAGATCGCCGAGAACGCCAACCAGGTCGTCAAGATGGCCGAGGCGTCGCTCGGCAGCGCTGAGAACGGACAGCAGGCCGTGGCCAATACGCTCTCGGCGATGGAGGAGATCAAGAACCGCACGCAAGCCAGCGCCAACAAGATCCTCACGCTGGGCGAGCGCAGCCAGCAGATCGGCCAAGTCCTCGCAATCATCAACTCGATCGCCGACCAGACGAAGATCCTCGCTCTGAACGCCGCCATCGAGGCTGCCCGTGCGGGCGACGCGGGCAAGGGCTTCTCGGTGGTTGCCGTTGAGATCCGCAAGCTCGCCGAGTCCGTGGTCGATTCGACCGGCGAGATCGGCGGGATCATGAGCGAGATCCAGACCTCCGCCAACGACCTCGTCATCTCTACCGAGCACGAGCTTCGACAGGTTCAGGCCGGCGTCGATCTTGCGCACTCGACCGGCGACAACCTCGACCGCATCCTCGAGCTCGTGGAGCAGACCACCATCGCCGCCAAGGAGATCTCCGCGGCCACCCAGCAGCAGAAGACCGCGACCGACCAGGTCGTCAAGGCGATGCGTGAGGTTGCGGCGGTGGCTCAGCAGACGGCGGCCGGGTCTCGGCAGGTCGCGTCGTCAGCCGAGGTGCTCTCGAGCATGGCTCGCGAGTCTTCGCAGGTGGGCTCGGCGTTTCAGATCGTCGACGGCGTCTAGGGTCCCGTACGTTCGCCCCGGCAAGGAGCAGTAACCCCAGATGGTCGAATTCGACCGCAGTGCGTTCATATCTAAGTTTCAGGAAGAGGCGCAGGACCTGCTCCAGCGCCTCAACGAAGGCGTTATCACGCTGGAGTCGACTCCTGACGACCGCCCGCTGATCGACCAGCTGATGCGCGATGCGCACACGATCAAGGGCTCTTCGCGCATGGTCGGGCTCATCGAGATCTCGGACGTCGCGCACTGGCTCGAGGACATCATGGTCAAGGTTCGCGACAAGGAACTCGCCTACACGCCGGACATGACCGACACGTTCTTCGAGGCGCTCGACGCCATCGTCTACCTCACCGACAACGCGGGCGTCAACGTCGGTGACGCGCTCGATCTCGCCGGCCTGAAGGAGCGCCTCGCCGCACTGGCCGAGGTGCCCGAGCCCGCCGAGCCGCCCAAGACGGCGCGCGCCAAGGCCGCGCTGGCCAAAGCGGCAAAGGCCGAGGCGGCAGCCCCTGCGGGCGCCGCTATAGCCGAGGAGTCCGCGAGCGAGGTCGACGACTTTGACGCGGACGGCGAGCCGGAGCTCGGGTCGCCCGCATCCAGCGCGATTGACGCGCGAGCGACGCAGCGCGACAGCGAGCTGAAGTCCAAGAACGCCCAGACGATCCGCATCCGCACCAGCCAGGTCGACAGCCTGCTCAACGTCATCAGCGAGGTCGTCATCGCGCAGATCAAGACCGAGCAGCGCACGCACGACGTTCGCGCGATCCAGCGCGGTGCCAACGATGCGTGGCAGTCGTGGGTGCGCGTGAAGTCGGCGCTCTCCTCGGCGGTCAGCCCCGAGCTGGCCGAGGCGCTCGCCGACGACATGGCGGCCCTCGACGAGCTGCTGTCGGCGACCCGCAGGGACATCGCGGGCTTCGCAAAGGAGCACTCGGACGACTCGTCGCGCACGTCGGTGGTGGTCGGCGATCTGCAGGAGCTGGGCATGGGACTCCGCATGCTCCCGGCTAACACGATCTTCCAAGCGTTCCCACGCGCGATTCGCGATCTTTCCAAGCAGTTCAACAAGGAGATCGAGCTGATCATCGAGGGCGGGGAGACCGAGCTGGACAAGAAGGTCCTCGAGGAGATCAACGACCCGCTCGTCCACATCATGAGAAACGCCGTCGACCACGGCATCGAGGACCCTGCGGTGCGCGTCGCTGCAGGCAAGCCGGCGACCGGCACCATCACGATGGCTGCTCGGCAGGAGGGCGACCGCATCGTCATCGAGATCGCCGACGACGGTGCCGGCATCGACCCCGACCGCATTCGCGAGGCCGCAGTGCGCAAGGGCTACCTCACCGAGGCCGAGGCCAAGTCGACGTCGGACCGCGAAGCGCGGTACATGATCTTTGAGGCGGGCTTCTCGACCGCAGCGATCATCACCGAGATATCAGGCCGGGGCGTGGGGATGGACGTGGTGCGCGAGTTCGTCGTCGAGAAGCTCAAGGGCTCGCTCGACGTCGACTCCGAGCCGGGGCGCGGAACCACCTTCCGGCTCACCATCCCGCTGACGCTCGCAATCATCAGGGCGCTGCTGCTGCGTGTGGGTACCCAAGTCTATGCGCTTCCCACCGGCTCGATCGAAGAGACGCTCCGCATCGACCCCTCCGACATCCTCAAAGTCGAAGGCCGTGAGGTGATACGGCGCCAGCGTCGGACCATCCCGCTCGTGCGGCTCTCGGAGATCCTCGGCGTGCCGGCCGATCCGCCGCTGAACAAGGTTCCCATCGCGACGATCGGCTACTCCGGACACCGAATGGGGTTCATCGTCGACTCGTTCGTGGGCGAGCAGCAGATCGTCATCAAGACGCTGGGCACGCACCTGGCCAAGGTCGACAACGTCGCCGGTGTGACCATCCTGGGCGCGGGCGAGGTAGTGCCGATACTCAACGTGCCCGACCTGATGAACAACGCACGAACCCGCAGCGGCCAGCGCGTGGGGCGCGTCGAGCATGTCGAGCGCGCCGGCTCTCGCAAGATACTGATCTGCGAGGACTCGTTTACCACACGCGAGCTCGAGCGCTCCATCTTCGAGGCTGCTGGCTACGACGTCGAGACCGCAAACGATGGCGCCCAAGGCCTGAAGAAGCTTCGCGAGGGCCTGAAGGTTGAAGCCGTCGTCACTGACGTGCAGATGCCCAACATGACCGGTTTCGAGCTGACACGCGCCATCAAGAACGACCCGCTGCTCGAGCGCATTCCCGTCATCATCGTCACCTCGCTAGAGCGCGATGAGGAGAAGGCCGAGGGCGTGCAGGCCGGCGCAGACGCCTACATCACCAAGTCCGTCTTCAACCAAGATACGCTGCTCGACACCGTCGAGCGTCTTATCCGCTGACTTCAGAGAGCTCGCGAACTCATATGACCACCGCCAAGCCCATCATTCGTGTCGTCGTCGCCGACGACTCCCTCGTCGCCCGAGACATGCTCGCCGAGATACTCTCGGCAGACCCAGGAATCGAGGTCGTCGGGCTGGCCACCAATGGACTCGAAGCGGTCGAGATGGTGGAGCGGCTTCGCCCCAACCTCGTGACTATGGACATCCACATGCCCAAGATGAACGGGCTGGAGGCCACCGAGCGGATCATGGCGTTTTATCCCACGCCCATCCTCGTGGTCTCGTCGTCGGTGCACGGCGAGGGCATGGGCCAGGCGTTCGACGCGCTGAAGCTCGGCGCGCTCGAGGTCATCAAGAAGCCCGAGATTCGCGAGTCGGCCGACCTCGACCGCGTCGCAAAGGAAGTCCAGCGCAAGGTCAAGATCCTAGCCAACGTGCGGGTTATCACGCACATCGGAGGTCGCCGAGGACATCGCACTGCGGCTGGAACCGTCGCGCCGCCAGACGGCGCATCGCGCGGCATCGTTGCGATCGGCTCGTCGACCGGCGGGCCCTCGGCGCTGCTCTCGGTCTTCGAGCGGCTGCCTGCTGGACTGTCGGTCCCGGTGCTCGTCGCCCAGCACATCGCCGAGGGCTTCGTACCTGGCCTCGTGAGCTGGCTTGATGCCGGAAGCCCCATCCGAGTGGTCACCGCCGAGGCGGGAACCGTCCCGGTTGCGGGCGTGGCGTACGTCGCGCCCACCGGCACCAACATGGTAATCGAAGGCAAGCGGATTGGGCTCATCGAGCCGGCCCCAACCCAGCTCTACGTGCCCAACGTCGATGCGCTCTTCGAGTCGGTCGCGCGGTCCTTTGGCAAGCGGGCCATCGGCGTTCTACTCACGGGGATGGGCGCCGATGGCGCGAAGGGCCTGGTTCGCATGCACGAGCGTGGCGCGGTCACCATCGCGCAGGACGAGGAGACGAGCACCGTCTTCGGCATGCCGAAGGCGGCCATCGAGCTCGGGGCGGTAGATCGCACGCTCGCGATCACCGATGTCGGCACCGCCATCGTCGAGCTGATCGGCTAGCGCGGCAAACACCGGCGGACCAAGCGACCGATGAGCCGGGGTGGGGCGCTATACTCGGAACCATGAAATCGGCTGCGATCGGCATATTCGACAGCGGGCTCGGGGGGCTGACCGTCGCACGCGAGATAGCTCGCGCGCTTCCCGGTGAGTCCCTCGTCTATCTGGGCGATACGGCGCGCTGCCCCTATGGGCCGCGCGACTTGTCCGAGGTTCGCCGATTCGTCGTGGAGATCGGCTCGTGGCTTGCCGATCAGCGCATCAAGTTCCTCGTGATCGCCTGTAACACCGCCACCGCCGCCGGGCTGACGCTGGCCCAGCGCGCGTTCCCGGTACCGGTCGTCGGTGTAATCGAGCCTGGTGCGCGCGCCGCAGTGATGGCGACGCGCAACCGTCGCGTCGGCGTCATCGGCACGGAAGGCACCATCCACTCGGGCGCGTACAGCGCTGCCGTGCGCGCGCTCGACGCAGGTGTCACCGTGTTCTCGGCGGCCACTCCGCGCTTCGTCGAGATCGTCGAGGAGGGGCTGCGGCTCGACACGGGCCCGATGGAGGGCCTGCTCGCCGACTCGGCCGACGTCTTCGTGCGGCCATCGTTCCACCAGATGGCGCGCGACTACCTCGACCCGCTCAAGCGTAGCGGCATCGACACGCTCGTCTTGGGGTGCACGCACTACCCGCTGCTCTCGGCGTCGATCCAGCAGGTGGTGGGGCAAAAGGTCCAGCTGATCAGCTCCGCGCACGAGACCGCGCTCGAGGTCGCCGAGACGCTCGGCCGCCGAGGCCAGCTGGCTGTCGCCGGGCACGAGCCGCACCATCGCTTCGCCACCACGGGCGACGCGGCCGAGTTCGCTCGGCTGGGCAGCAGGGTGTTCGGGGCGCCTATCGACTCCGTCGAGTCGGTCGCACTCGAGCAGCTCGCAACGCTGCCCACCGCAGAGCTGCTTGCATTGATGAACGACCCAGCCGCAGGGGAGGCAACATGCGCGTGACGGTACTTGGGTCCTCGGCGAGCTATTCGGGGCCGGGGAGGGCATGTGCGGGCCATTTCGTCGAGGCGGCGGGCGCTCGCGTGCTCTTCGACATCGGAAACGGGACGCTTTCCAACCTCGCGCAGGTCGAGGACCCGACTCGCCTCGATGCCGTCTTCATTACCCACAACCACCCCGACCACTACGCCGACATCTATGCGCTGCACGCGGCGCTGCGCTACTCGCCGTACGGCATGAGCGGCCCCATGCCGCTCTACGTGCCCGAAGGGCTCTGGGAGCGCCTTCCGTGTCTGCTCTCAGAGCGCGGTGCGGCCGACCTCGCCGAGGCGTTCGTGCCGATCACCATCCACCCCGACGAGCCGATCACGGTGGGCGGGCTGACGGTCACCCCAGTCGCGGTGGAGCACACCGACCCCACGTTCGCGCTGGTCGCCGAGAGCGATGGCTCGCGCCTCGTCTACACATCCGACACCGCGCCGTGCGGAGGCGTAACCCGCGCTGCCCAAAAGGCCGACCTGCTGCTGGCCGAGGCCACACTTCCCGAGCGTTTCGCGGACACGGCGCCGCACATGACCGCGACACAGGCAGCCGAGCTTGCGCGGGATGCCGGGGCGCGGGCGCTGGCGCTCGTGCACGTCTGGCCCACCACCGACCGCGCCGAGGTGGCGCAGATCGCCTCGGACGTCTTTGGCCGCTGCGTCATGGTCGCCGACGAGTTCGACGTATTCGAGATTGCCACACCTGGCCGAAAGGACGTCTGAATGAGCTCTCGACCCGAGGGTCGCGCAAGCGACGCACTGCGCCCCGTCCGTATCACTCGTCGCTACCTCAAGCACGCGATGGGCAGCTGCATCTTCGAGCTGGGCGACACGCGAGTCCTGTGTGCGGCCAACATCGACGAGGGCGTCTCCTCTTGGCGGCGCGGCACCGGTCTGGGCTGGGTCACAGCTGAATACGCCATGCTGCCGGCTGCGACGCACACCCGCTCGCGGCGTGAGAGCTCCAACGGCGGTCCCAAAGGGCGCACGCAGGAGATACAGCGCCTCATCGGCAGGTCGATGCGCAGCATCGTCGACATGGGCGGGCTCGGCGAGGTGACCGTCACGATCGACTGCGACGTGCTGCAGGCCGACGGTGGCACGCGAACGGCGTCGATTACCGGCGCGTACATCGCGCTTCACGATGCGCTCTCGCAGTGGATGGCCGCCGGCAAGACCGGCAGCATCCCACTGACCGAGCAGGTCGCCGCTACGAGCGTGGGCATGGTCGACGGCGAATTGCTCCTCGACCTTGAGTACGCCGAAGACTCCATCGCCGAGGTCGACATGAATGTTGTCATGGACGGCCGCGGTCGCTTCATCGAGGTCCAAGGGACCGGCGAGCAGACGCCATTCGATCGCGCGCGGCTCGACGGTCTGCTCGATCTGGCGGTCTTGGGAGTGGAGCGGCTCGTAGCGATTCAGAACAAGGTGCTCGAGGAGGACTTGGATGTCTTCGAATCCTGAGGGCGGTATCGACGTCGTCGTTGGTAGCTCCAACCACGGCAAACTCGCCGAGATCCGCTCGGCGCTGGACTTCCCCGGCTGGCGCTTCGTCGCGGCCTCGGAGCTTGAGGCCGAGTGGCCGAGCCCCGAGGAGGATGGCGAGACGTTTGAGGACAACGCGCGCATCAAGGCGCGCGCGGCACACGAACGCTTCGAG